>DATNFP010000146.1:0-23562 GCA_035606335.1 Flavipsychrobacter sp.
TATTTACTTGCAGCGCCTACTACTGAGCTTGTATCGTGAATGGCGATAGCACACCATATCCCGAATTGTGTTTGCGAAAGATGAAGCCAATGTCCTATGGGTGGAAAAATAAATAATGCAATTGAATTTAAAATAAAAACAGTACCTAATGCGATAGATATTTGCTTTTCCTCCGCTTTAATAACGGGTGCTATTGCAGCAATGGCACTCCCACCACAAATAGCTGTGCCACACGATAGCAGGTGCGATGTTTTCTTTTCAATTTTGAGGAGACGTCCCAATAGAAACCCTAATATGATTACTCCGGTTATAGAAACGACGGTGAATAAAAATCCTTGTTTGCCAGCTTGCAATGCAGTATGTATATTCATTCCAAATCCCAGTCCTACTACAGAAGCCTGCAATAATATCCGGATTGCTTTGCCATTCAGATGGGCGTATGGATGTCCTATTAATTGTGCGGAAATAAGACCAAGAAATAATGCTACGGGCGGTGATATTAGAGTACTGAGGCACAATGCGGACAGAATAATAAAAATTGCTTTGCGGGCAGTGTCACTCAATTTCAATAAAGGTTCATCTGTATTTTTTGCCTGTTTTTTATCCTTTGTGTCCATTTCCATATTTGGCACAAAGGTGCTAATTGTTTCTTGATATTAAAATATATCAGGACGATTTCAATATTTATAAGTTCGGTAGCTTGTTTCCGTGCCTTTCATTTCAAATATTTTTTGCCCTGTCACATAATTTACCTCGAGTACATAATTGGCCGTACCACCACCTATAAAGTAAGTATCACCTTTCTTCTGTACAGAACCCATCAGCCCCGAAAATGGCTCAGGAATATTATATGCTTTAAATGATGTGACCGTCTTGGCAGCTTCATTTAGCTGATACTCAACTATCCGTGAATAAGGGCGCAGAACGGTATCTCCATCGTCAAATACAAGGAGTGTTTTGTTGCTATCAGTCAGTGTAGCATGATGTTGGTGTAGTGTCATTTCGTCCGGTGTTAAAGGAAAATCAGAGTCTTTTCCTCCCAATCGCCACATAATAGCTCCCGTAGTTCTGTTTATTTTAATGATCTGGTTTTGGTTCCTGAATGAGCATATCAGGCTGTTATCGCTCGAGTCTATATACATTGAGTTCATATGCATATAGTCCTGTGTTACCGTACTGTCAGAGAAATTGTTTCCTTCCACACTGTTCGCATAAAATTCCGGGTAGTCGGTTGCATCCCACTGCCATATTACCGTACCATTTACTACTTCCTGTATGATCGGTGCGACAACAGTAACACCGGGCGATGGATGCAGGCTATCTGGTATATTGGTAACATGTTTTTGATAAAAGCACATAGCTATATAATGTACAGTAGTGCTGTTATCCAGTAATATGAAATCATGTACATCAAGGTTTTGCCCATTTTCAGTGGTGATATCGTTGTGGGGCAAAAGGTTTATTTTGTTTATTTCATTCAGGTTGGAATCAGTAACAACAACATACCCCGTCAGCTGATTAATTAGAGGTATGTGATAGGCACTTACATCGTTTAGTATAAACGTATATTCTGTTTGCCCCGCAATATTCCATTTATTAAGACAAAATGCAGCACCGTTAGTGGTTTGTTGCTGTAATATATTTCCTTTCTCATCCATTATTATCACCATTCCCTGGCTGGAATTAGTCAGAGAATATGGCGTCAAAAGCATTCGGCCCGGTTCGGGCGAATTGATTGCAGTAACAGTGTAAATATTAGTTGGAGAGGGCGTCGGGATATTATGTTTTTTGCATGCGCTTGCAAACACTACGATCGCAAGTAGTAGAAATGGAGTAAATCTCATAAATATCGCCGCTCCAGATAATAAGCGGTAATATTCAAGACTTGCTATAAAATGAAAAGTTTAACAACCATTGTCCTTAAACAATAACTGCTGGAATTATTTATTTATAGATGGTTGAAATTGAGAGAATGATGAATAAAAATGAGAAAGTTAAAATATCGGATCCATTTTATTTCACCAGGTTCCGGACATTCTTTTTGTAAATGATCAGAGCGACGATTACCAGTGCAGAACCAATAATATTTGATAACGTTACCACTGCACCAATAAACATGATGAGCAAACCGGAGATCAATTTCTTTTCTGCATATTGTAGAGATTGCAAATTGTCGCTGCCTCCAATTCCATTGTTATATCTGTATAGCTCTTTATCAATGTCCAGTTGCGCTACTACTATCCATACTAATGATATGTTTAGTATAAGAAGGCCGATAGCATCAAGTAAGGGATTGTCGAGGCTCTTTATAGGAATAAAAAATTTGTAGGCAACAGGCATAGCCACATAGCATATTATCATAAAAATGAAGAAAACGCCTAATATTTTGAAAGCCTTGTCAGTTTTGTAAAGGCTTTTATTATGAGAATTTTTAAAAATAACATTACCCGCTATAGCTAATTTGCGCTTTCTTAACTCACTCCACAAAAAAGCAACTGCATAAAATACACAAGCAAAAGCTAACAAGGTCGGCTGCAAATATTGGGTATTCATCTTTCTAATATTTTTTTCAGGAAATCACAAGAACCGGGAAATTCAGAACCTAAGCGAATACTGTTAAGCACAAAGGTACGAGTGCAATAAGTGCTGCGCTTAATAAAGCAATCGTTTTAACTTTTTTGTTCTTCTTTTTCATAATAGTTTCGGTTTTGATGATACAAAGATGGGCAGCGTACTTCCCACCGCAAACAATTTTGCCCCGGTTAACATTGGATTTAATATTCCTTAACAAGCCATTAAAAGAATATCAAACCAGGTATTGATCTGATATACCTTTAAAGTGGCTTCAGGATGTGCTATAGAGTATATAATTGGGTGGAATAAGTAGCAGGGCTTAATAAATAGACCTTACTCTTAGATATTCGTAGTACATAATAATAACCAATATTACCACTACAATTATAACAGAGCTTAAGATCAATCCCATTCTCTTTTTAAAAATAATTTTGTAGCGATTGGCAGAATTCTTCAAAACTGGCGATTTATCGGCATATTTTACGAACAGGGCAGACAGTTGTAGTAAATATTTTTCCGCGTATTCCTGTTGTATCTGTCTTACTGAAGGCGCTTTTGGATTAGGTTTACATTCAATAATGATGTCAAGGTGGTCTTTATCCTTGCTCCATGTAAACTCAGCTATATTATTCCAGTTATATCCCGTTCTGCAAAGTAATTTTATAGAGCCTGTATTGCTTTCATGTAGCTTATAGTCGTTATCGTGCCTGGTTATAATTGTATTTACAGCATTATTTATCTGTTCTATCGTATAGTTTGTTGAAGTATATTCAGTCTTAACCATGGCAAAAATGCTTCCGAAAGCTACAAACCATACATTAATTGAAATTAACGCCTAACTTAATTTATTATTAACTCATTACTGGATAGTTGGGAGTTATGGCGCTCTAAATAGTTTTTTACGTAAGTGCTGATTATATTTATCAATCATAGTATAGCCGGTTGCTCATCAGGTTTTTTCTATTTATTTAATATCTTTCCCATGTTAAATCATCTTAGTTTATGAAACCAAACATCGAAATCCCCGAAAACAGCCTCCTCGAAGTTTCTAATCTTCTGAACCTGCTCCTTGCTGATGAAGTGGCATTGTATATTAAAACGCGCAATTATCATTGGAATGTTACAGGTCACACATTTGCCCAGATGCATTTGTTTTTTGAATCACAATATGAACAGTTAGATGACATTATAGATGAAGTAGCAGAACGTATCCGCATGTTAGGTCATTTTTCTCTTGGTTCTATCAATGCATTTGCCAAAGCTACCAGGCTAACAGAAGGGCAGGATGAAAGCACTACATTAAAAATGATACAAAATCTGCTCGACGATCACGAAACGATCATCAGGCAGTTAAGGAATGAAATCACACCCGTATCTGATAAATATAAGGACCTGGGTACTGCAGATTTTCTTACAGGCATCCTGAAAGCGCACGAGAAAATGGCCTGGATGCTTAGATCGCACTTGCATTAAGATTATTGTTTAAGGTATAATAAAATAAAAAAGGCGCTAATGCGCCTTTTTTATTTTGCAGCTTCCAGCCTGGCAGGTTCAGGCTCTGTCGTTTCAAACTTTTTAAAACCTATTGGCGCATGTGATTTTATTTCCCCATCTGTTTCAGCCAATCCGGTATAGCTACTATAATACGCCTGTTCCATGGCATCGAGGAGTATTCTGTTTATTTCTTCGTTAGTAAGCTGGTCAGGATCATCTACAACTGTGATGGTAGTAAATTGAGGCTCGCTTTTTATAAAGTCATTGATATGAGGGTTTAACCCTACTATTATTTGCCCGGTAAGTACGGGGTTAAATATTATTTGAAATCCTTTTTCAGAATATACCATTGTGCTGCCACTCTCATTTTCAAAAACAATACCTATAGGCGTATTGCCCGAGCGGAATCCTATTGAAGGCATGTGAAAACAATGGCCTTTTATTTCTTCACTGTATGGGTAATAGATATCCACATAATAGCCGGGCTTATAATCGGCCTTTTCGTTCAGATCAGAAGCCACTTTTGTTAGATAGCTTTTTATCTCCTCAGATTTTTTCAGCCATTTTGCTCTTCTTTCTTCTACTTTCTTAAGGCCTTCAGCATATTTATTGGCCAGATCTAAAACGGTATCCATAATTAATTGGTTTTTCAGAAGATGTAAAGATAAAGGGTTGAGCCAGATATTGCCAAAACTGCTAATTGTTGAGTAGGAGATCGTTGTGATCCTCAAATCAATTTTTTCTATTATAACAGGAAATAAGATGCTGCTAACCCACTTTAACTAATTTTAACTTTTTCACCGTCATTTTAATTTCGTTTACCGACAAAGTCACGAATTTGACCGAAACGGTGTTTCATGTGCTATCAGGCGGAATTAATTTTACATCGCAATTAGAAATTAAAGATGAAACCAATAGTACATACCAAAACAACTACTTTTTACAGAACACTTTTAGTGCTCCCTTTATTGCTGCTTGCCGCTACCTCATCATGGGCGCAAGCTATAATAAGTGGTAAAGTAACCGATGAAAAAGACAAGCCTCTTTCAGGGGCCAGTGTCTATCTTGACAATACACTCGATGGTGGAACTACAGACAGTACGGGAACATTCAAATTTACTACCACAGAAAAAGGCGACCAGACTATTGTGGCTTCAAGTGTTGGCCACTCAAACGGAGGCGCTCCCATTAAAGTTCAGGGTAATGTGAGTGGTATTACAATAAAACTGAAATCAAATTATCACGATCTTGATGAGGTTACCATTACTGCTGGTTCTTTCGAGGCATCAGATAATAATAAAACTGTATTGAAGCCTTTGGATATTGTAACCACGGCAGGTGCGCAGGCCGATGTAATAAAGGCTATCGAAACGCTACCTGGTACCCAGCAAACGGGCACACAAAATGGCCTTTTTGTTCGTGGTGGTGATGCGAGCGAAGCATCTATACTGGTGGACGAAATGGTAGTCCAGAACGCATTTTTCAATGGCGCTCCCGGTGTGGCCACTCGCAGTAGATTCAATGCATTCCAGTACCAGGGGGTATCATTTAGTAGTGGTGGTTACAGCGCACGCTATGGACAGGCCTTATCAAGCGTATTGGAACTGAATACTCTCGATCTGCCTGATAAAAGCAATATAAACTTAGGTCTAAACATGGCAGGTGTCTATGCTTCTGGTACCAAGCTATGGAAAAACAGCAGCCTTGATTTAGGGGGCAGTTATAATGATTTAACTCCCTTTTATGGCATTGCCGCGACAAACTTTAAGTTCTATGATGTACCGAGAAATGAAGGAGGAAATATCCGTTATGCCTGGAAGCCAAATAAAAATGGTATTCTGAAAATAGCTGCAAATGGTACGAACACTACCAGTGGTATAGCTGTGCCTAATCCTTATGCCTACGATACTATTCCAAGCGATGCAAAATATAAATCACTCGGCGATACTGTAAATTATCGCACTAAGGAACAGAACTATTATAGCAATGTATCCTACAAGCAAATGTTTGGATCCAAATACAGCTTATATACTGCTGCATCTTATAGCTACGATCAGACAAACAGTAATTTAGGAACTGTGCCTATTGATGAAAAGGATCAGCGGGCACAATACCGTATAGAAGGTAAAGATTATATCAATAGTCGTCTTAACTTACTGTTGGGTGGTGAAGTACAGAACTATAGTATTCAAAAATCGTTCGATACTTTCAAGCAGACTTTTACAGAAACGCAGGTAGCAGGCTATCTTGAAGCTGAATGGACCCCGATCAATTGGCTGGCTTTTCGCCCTGGTGTGAGATATGAGTACAGTGCACTGTTAGGCAGGAGTGATATTGCCCCACGTTTTTCTATGGCGGTAAAAACTGGTCATTATTCACAGGCGTCTTTTGCTACCGGTATGTTCTACCAGGATCCTGATAATGTTTATTTGTTGGCTGGTTTTCATAATCTTAATTTCCAGGAAGCGACTCACTTTATTTTAAACTGGCAATATGAAAGGGATGATCGTACGTTAAGACTGGAAGGATATTACAAAAGCTACAACGATCTTATCCGCGAACATATTTCTGATTCCCTTTATGATCCCAATGCATACCGCTTTGTATATAGCAATGAGATAGTTGACAATAGTGGCTATGGTTATGCAAAAGGATTAGAATTATTCTGGCGCGATAAGAAATCAGTTAAGAATCTCGATTACTGGATATCTTATAGCTACATAGATACGCGCAGGTTGTATAAAAACTACCAGGCAGAAGCTACTCCTGATTTCATAGCTAATCATAACCTGAATGTAGTAACCAAATATTTTGTTGATAAGTGGCATACAAACTTCAGCGCAACCTATACATTTGCAAGCGGCAGACCTTATTATAATCCCAACAATCCTACTTTCCTGGGTGATCGTACACCTGATTATAACAATCTCGCGCTAACAGTGGTTTACCTGAAGTCTTTCGGCAAATGGTTTACAGCAATATATGCTAGCCTGGATAATATCACTAATGCTCACAATATTTTTGGATATAGGTATTCTAATGATGGCTCACTGCGCTACCCAATGGTTCCAGCGCTTTATCGCTCTATCTTCGTAGGTATCAATGTATCATTAACACAATTCAGCAAAGACGAATTATAATTGAACAATTTTTAAATAATAAATCAAATAAAAACTATAAAAAACGGAACAATGAAAAAGTTCATTTTGCTTACAGCCGCCGCCGCTATTACCTTGACAAGCGCAAAGGCGCAGGATTTCAAAGCTACTTTACAAAAAACGTTTATGGCTTTTGATACAACAAAAGACCAGCAGCAAAAAGTAGATTTGAGCAACCGCCTTTCTCTTATTGCCAAAAAATGGGATAACGAATGGCTGGCTCATTATTATGCTTCAGTATCTAAAGCGATAATCTCTTATGGCGAACAGGATGAGGCAAAACGCGATGCCTACCTTGATGAAGCAGATAAAGAACATGATGATGCGGTAAGCATATTAAAAAAGGAAAATGATGAGACCTATGTGCTCGCTGCTATGATAGCAAACGCACGCCTCGCAGTAAAACCTCAAAGCAGGTGGATGAAATATGGTAAGGTATTCAGTGACGATCTGAAAGCTGCACAGGAAATAAACGCAAATAATCCAAGGATATATTACCTGGACGGTCAGAGCAAGTTCCATACTCCAAAAGCATTTGGTGGCGGTAAAAAAGCTGCATTGCCGTACTTCGAAAAAGCAGAACCATTATTTGCTACCGAAAGCGAAGATGATATAACAAAGCCTTATTGGGGAAAACGTATAAACACGTATATGTTGGCTCAATGCAAGACCGATGATAAGGATTAATAATAGAGTTTTTTAGTTCAACAATAGAGTGATCCCGGTTGTTTAGCCGGGATTTTTATTTTAATGGATCTCTAATAAAATGATAACACGCTTAACCTTCGCTTAATATAACTGTAACAATGGCGTAACTATTTCATAACCATAGTTGTTTTCCTTTGCCGCAAATTAAAAATGGCCTTATGAAAAAGCATTTACCCGCTTGTTTACTCCTCTGTGTTTTGTTGCTTTCCATGAATGCAGCAAATGCACAATCAAAGTTGATCCATTACTGGAATTTCAACGCTGCAAGTTTTGCGTATTATACTGATACGGTCCACGGCATACCTGCGGATTACTCGACGATCGATGTAAATAAAGCGCAGATTTTGTACAAGGAAGTATCTGGTACATCCGCTTCTTACAGTACCTACATCGACACCGTTTACGCTCAGGCTACAGATGGCGATACCATAAATGCAAGAATGGGAGCTACTCCTGGCATTGGTATCAGGGCACGTAACCCAAGTGATAGCATGGCGCTTTATTTTTATATACCTACTAACCACTATAAAAATATAGTGCTGAAGTATGCTACTGAATCATCAAGCGCCAAGAGCGGTCAGTTGCACCAAATGTATGCTTATAGCACAGACAGTGGTATAACCTGGAAAACAACAGATTTATCTACTCCATCAGATTCTGCAGGCATTGTTTATGGTTTGGCTACTGTAAACTTTGGTAGCGATACTACAGTAAATAACAATCCTGACCTGGTATTCAAAATTACATTTGTAGGCAACACTACAGGTACAAAAGGTAACAACCGTTTTGATAATGTAACTGTAGAAGGAGATACAATTATGTCAACACCACCACCTCCGCCATCTACAGAGTTGATCCATTATTGGAGCTTCAATCATGGCACGCTTACTGGCGGTACTGTTTTCACACCAAATATAGCTCCTGTGCATGCTGATTATTCAACTATAGATATAAACAAAGCTCAGATCTGGTACAAAACATGGTCATCAACACCGCTTGTTTATGATTCAACATATTTAGATAGTGTAGGTATTGCTGCTGGTTCTCCTGATTATGATACTGTAAATGCAAGATTCAGCGAACCTGCTGGTGAAGCACTCCGTGCCCGCAACCCAAGTGATAGCTTTGCTTTATATTTTTATATACCAACTACAAATTATAAAAATATCGTGTTGAAATTCGCTTCAGAATCATCAAGCGTAGGTCATGGTATGCTGCATCAGTTATACGATTACAGTATAGATAGCGGAAAGACATGGAAAACAGATGCATTATCAGAAACTACAGATTCTGCATGGACAATCTTCCATTTGATCACCGTAAGTTTCAATAGCTCAATAGATACTTATGTAGTTAACAATCCTAAATTAGTTTTCCGTATTAAGTTCCAGGGCAATACTACTGGTACAAGCGGTAACAATAGGTTTGATAATATAACTGTAGAAGGTGATACTTGTATCGGTTGCATCATGCCAACCGCGGTAAGTAATGTATCGAACAATGTTATAAATACATGCACATTATATCCTAACCCAACAAACGGCCAGCTGTACATCAATACACCTTCTGAAGGACAGAAAGCTATCATGATTATGAATGTAGCAGGTCAGAGAGTATATGCCGCTCAGCATAATGAAAAATTGGTTTCGATCAATGTAGCACAATTCACTCCTGGTACGTATTATGTAAATGTACATGATGTTACTACCGGCAGTAACTATGCAATGAAGTTTGTCAAGCAATAAACACAATTTGTTTTAAGTACAACAGGCGACCACACGGTCGCCTGTTTTTTTATGATATAATTTATATATGCTGTTTACAAAGTAATACTTTCACTATTTGCCGTAAATTAACAGCCTATACGAGTTTTTCTATGAAGCAATTAATACGGAAGCTTCCTCTCATTATATGTTGTCTGTGTGCATTTGTATTAGGTATGAAGCAATTGCGGGAACCTGATATTTGGTGGCAATTATTGTCAGGCAGATGGATGTTGGAGCACATGCAGGTAACTCATACCGACATGTTTTCTTATACTATGGCAGGCCACCCCTGGGTAAATGTAAAATGGTTATACGAGATTATAATAGCAATAATTGAAAAAGCCATGGGGCCTGAAGGGGTCTTATTACTGCAGTCGATAGTAAATGTGGTGATTGTATATTTATTGCAGCGCTCTTTAAGTCTGTTCCGCAGATCCACGCGGCTATCTTTCTACTCTCTTTCTTCTGTTGTATCAATAATTCTGTTTCTCGCTATTGTAGAATATCGCATGGCCGGCAGACCCGAAATGATAAGTCATTTGTTGTGCTGCACTTATTTATTTTTTCTTTGGAGGTATCCGGATCTCAGATTCAAAAATATTTTTTGGCTTGTTGTTCTGCAGTGTCTTTGGGCTAACATGCACGAAGGCTATCCTGTTGGGTTGGTAATATTAGGAACATTTTGTTGTGGTAGCTTCCTGGCTTATCTGTTTAAAAGAGACAAAGACTCATTAAATCAACTGTACAGAGCAATAATATTGCTTGTAGCTGCCGCATTCATCGTGCTTCTGAACCCTAATGGCATCAAGCTATGGCAGCAACCTTTTGAGATATACAGGCAGGTTTGGGCAAATAAATATACTACTGAGCTATACTCATTTCATGACCCTCAATACTGGACTATAGAGGCTAAACTCCATATTGTCCTGCTTGTATTGGTAATATTATTCTGGATAAACAAAATAGCACAATGGAGAAAAGAAAAAAATCAATTGCTCTATAGCCCTGCAATGCTTACCTATTTATTGCTCATTCCATTGTTCGGCTATTTGTCATTGACTGCAAATCGTAATATTCCTTTTGCGCAAATTGTTCTTTTCCCTTCTGTTCCTGTAATGATTACATGGCTGGTACAAAAGGTTAAGGCAGATTCATGGCGTATAATTGGCTTTTTCAAAAAACGATCCGTAGGAATTGCTTCCGTAATTGCGGCAATATTTTACATCAGTATAGTAAGTAATTACTATTATAAGGTTACAAAGTCTCCAAACAGGTATGGCTTTCATGTCAGTATGCTGCACAATCCTATTGGAGCAGCCAATTTTTTGAAGCAGTACAATATTAAAGGAACTGCCTTTTCAGATTATTTTGTTTCATCTTATTTACTTTGGAGCTTATATCCCGATTTTAAGTCTTACATAGATTTAAGAGACCTTGATGTATTTTCCACCTCATTCTTCGATCAGTATTTCCAGATATATAAGCAGCCTTCACTTTTTAACGACCTCGATAAAAAATATAATTTCAACTATGTGGTCGTTAGCACTTCGCAGTTAATAAGCTTGCAACAGAACCTTTACTGGAAACCAGGCTTTAATATGGTATATGTTGACCCGGTAGCAGCTATATTCCTAAGACAGAATGATGCAAACAAACCACTCAATACCAACCTCTCCATACAAAAACCATTTTCCTGGCCATCTCCACCCGATGACCCTGCATGGGCTGCTTTCCTGAATAAACTATTGAATCCGGCTGTAAACTATAATGATGAAGATGAGGTACATGCTCCTGTTTATGCAGCGCTTTTTTACGACCAGATGATGGATTACCCTAATGCCATACATCTTTTAAAGCCACAAATGGCCAATTTACAGGATGATCCCGAAGCTTACATCACGCTCGCCAATAGCTATATGATGTATGGCAATGTCGTAAAAGATTTAAAGCAAAAGCAGGTGCTGCAGGATAGCGCGCAATATTATATGCAGTTAGCCCAGGATTTAAAGCATTGATTTATTACCAACAGACTATTTTTACAGCATGAAATGGTCCTCACTATATAGCGATAAACGAACCGGCGATTCTGAAAGTAAGTCGGCCAACCCTGACCATGTGCGCACTTCTTTCCTGCGTGATTACGACAGGATCATATTTTCATCTGCCTTCCGCAGGCTCCAGAACAAAACACAGGTATTCCCGTTGCCCGGCGCTGTATTCGTTCACAATCGGCTCACCCATAGCCTTGAGGTCGCATCCGTAGGGAGGTCTTTTGGCAAGTCTGTAGGAGATACATTAGCAAAGAAATATGGTAATGGCAATGCGGATCTTACTGAATTTTATAAATATGAATTATCTTCTGTGATCGCGGCGGCATGTCTTGCACACGATATAGGCAACCCACCATTTGGCCACTCGGGCGAAGATGCCATCCGTACTTTTTTCACCGGCCTTGAAGGTGAAACCTCTCGTATAATAAAAGATAGTTTAAACCCAAATCAGTTAAAGGATTTTGAATTATTCGAAGGCAATTCAAATGCTTTTCGTACCCTTACCAACAGCTTTAATGAAAATGAGCCCGGAGGTTACAAACTTACTTATGCAACATTAGCAGCTATTGTAAAATACCCCTGTTCATCATCAGAGGGATTTAATAAAAAGACAGGTTTAATAGCAACTAAAAAATCCGGCTTCTTTAACTCGGAGATAGAAACTTTTGCAAACATTGCCAAAGCACTCGAAATTCCTAAGAAAGATGGATACGAAAATGTATATGCCCGGCACCCTTTTGTATATCTTACAGAGGCCGCGGATGATATATGCTATCGTATCATAGATATGGAAGATGCGCATCGCCTGCAAATAGTATCACTCGACCAGATCAAAGAATTGTTCCTGCCATTCTTTGCAAATGATACAGGATATAATGCATTGGCTTACGTAGAAAAGAAACTCAATGATATAAATGATGACAATCAGAAAGTGCAGTATATAAGAGCAAGATGGATCGGGCTGATGATCGAAAAACTATCGAACATTTTTATCGGGTGTGAAGAAGATCTATTATCTGGCAATCTTGAGAAGGATTTATTAAAATGCTTACCGGCTAATGATAGTCAACTGATAGAAAGGATTAACGACTTTTCAATAAAGCACATATATAATTATAAGTTAGTGATAGAGATAGAAATTGCAGGATATAACGTGATAGGAGGCCTTTTAAAGGAATTTGTGAACGCGATATTACACCCGAAAAGTTCGAAATCAGACAAGATCATCAAATTGATTTCAAATCAATTTCCCATAACTCGCAACATGAATGATCTTTACAGCGATATACAATCAGTAGTTGATTTTATTTCGGGTATGACCGATTTATATGCTATAGACCTATACAGGAAAATAACAGGCATTAGTATTCCCGAGATTAGATAGAAGATGGAACACCCAAAGAATTTACGAATAGAAGATTTTACATATACACTTCCGGAAGATAGAATAGCCAAATATCCGCTTCCGGTAAGGGATGATTCTAAATTGCTTATTTATAAAAATGACGAAATACAGGAGGATATATACAGAAACATATCTGCACACATTCCTTCAGAAGCCCTCCTCGTTTTCAATCAGACAAAAGTGATTCACGCCAGGCTGATTTTTAAAAAACCCTCAGGCGGATTGATAGAAGTATTTTGCCTGGAGCCTCACGAACAATATGCGGATATACAAACTGCCATGTTGCAGAAAGGGAAAGTATGGTGGAAGTGTATGATAGGCGGCGCAAGCAAATGGAAACATGGGTTGATATTACAACTGCGATCAAAAGAGCCTCAATTTGATCTCACTGCAAAAATAGTAGATAGAGAGAACGGTGCTTTTATATTGGAGCTGCAATGGGACGATGAATCGCTCACTTTTGCCGAAGTACTGCATTATGCTGGTGCGGTTCCTCTGCCTCCATACCTGCATCGCGAGCCTGAAACAAGTGATGAAGAAAGATATCAAACCATTTATGCAAAAGAAGAAGGTAGTGTTGCCGCTCCAACCGCAGGTTTGCATTTTACAGATAATATATTGGCAGACCTGAAAGAGAAAAAAATTGACACGGCATTCGTTACGCTCCATGTAAGCGCAGGCACATTTAAGCCCGTAAAAAGCGAAACGATGGAAGGGCACGAAATGCACGCAGAATGGCTGGAAATAGACATCGACACAGTTAAGCGGTTAACGGATCACCTCGACAAAAAAATTGTTGCAGTTGGCACTACCTCTATGCGCACGCTGGAAAGTTTGTATTGGATAGGCGCGAAAATATTGCAGGGACAAACCATAGATTTTTCCGGCATAGCAGTCACCCAATGGGAGCCTTACGAGATCAATTCGTCTATATCCTGTGCTGCTGCTCTGCATGCCCTGGTTGATTATATGACAAACAATGGAACGTCAAAGCTCATCACCCGCACGCAAATATTGATAGCGCCGGGCTACACCTGTAGAGTGATAAATGGATTAATTACAAATTTTCATCAGCCTGATTCCACTTTATTATTGCTTGTCGCAGCCGTGGTAGGAGATGCGTGGCAAAAAATTTACAGATTCGCCCTGGATAATAATTATCGTTTTTTAAGCTATGGGGATGGATGCCTTTTATGGAATTAATGTGTCTCCAATGTTAAATATATATTATTCCTATTGATGCTACTATGTATTTAGTACTTTTGCACCCAATTTAATATGGAAACAAAAGAATTTATTGCCGCAGCGTTGCAGGAGGATGTTGGAGCTGGAGATTATTCTACGTTAGCATGTATACCCGTTGAGGCAGAGGGTAAAGCAATATTGAAGATAAAAGAAGACGGCGTACTTGCTGGCATGACCCTGGCACAGGAGATATTTCACTTCCTGGAACCTGGTGCAAAGTTTACCTTATACAAAAAAGATGGAGATAAAGTAGAGAATGGCGAAACGGCTTTCGAGGTAACTGCTAAAGTGCATACTATACTGAAGGCGGAACGACTCGCTCTGAACTGCATGCAGCGCATGAGCGGTATTGCCACACTCACCCATCAATATGCAGATAAGATAAAAGGATATTCCACAAAAATCTTGGATACGCGCAAAACAACTCCTCTTTTTCGTAAATATGAAAAGGAAGCCGTGCGTATAGGAGGTGGATATAATCTTCGTATGGGGCTGTATGATATGGTTATGCTAAAAGACAATCATATTGATTTTTGCGGCGGTATAGAAAAAGCAATACTGCAAACAAACGATTACCTCAATGCAAATGGATTGAAATTGAAGATAGAAGTCGAAACCCGGAATATAGAAGATGTAAAACAGGTATTAGCCGTAGGTGATATACATCGCATTATGCTCGACAATTTTACTCCTAAAGAAATTGAAGAAGCAGTCGCATTGATTGATGGTAAATATGAGACCGAAGCATCAGGCGGTATCAACTTAGATAACATATTGGATTACGCCCGCACAGGAGTGGATTACGTTTCTATTGGTGCAATAATACATCATGCCGTGAGCATGGATCTAAGCCTTAAAGCCCAGATATTATGATGACCAGGCATCTTGTCTTTATCGTCAATCCCAATTCTGGTGTTGAGCGGAAAAAAAGAATACGTATCGCAATAGAAAACTATCTCGACGTAGATAAGTATTCTTACGAGATTGTAAACACCCGTTACGCCAGGCATGGTATAGATCTGGCCAGGCAGGCTGCTAAAGATAAAGCATATGCAGTAATTGCTGTTGGCGGTGATGGTTCTGTAAATGATATTATATCGGGTCTGTTGGGAACCAATACCATTTTAGGTATCATCCCGAAAGGTTCAGGTAACGGAATGGCACGCACTTTAAATATTTCACTTGCCGATAAAGAGGCTATAGATGTGATCAACAACGGCAATATTGCAAACATGGATGTTGCTTTCGCAAACGAGCAATTGTTTATAAGTAACGCAGGTGTGGCATTCGACGCTTTGATATCAAAGAAATTTGCAAAAAGCACAAATCGTGGCCTCATGATATATTCCTGGTTAGTTACTAAGCATCTTTGGACTTATAAAGAGTGGAAGTGGAAAATAACCATCGATGGAAAAGAGCTTGAGACTGAAGCTTTCATCGTAAATATTGCCAATGGCAAACAATTTGGATATAATTTCAAGATAGCTCCCGATGCTGATTATACAGATGGATTATTAGATGTCATTGTTATTCACAAATTCCCCAAGATTCTGGGAGGTGCACTGGCACTCCGCGCATTGAACGGAACCATTACTAATAGCGATTATGTAGAGCATTTTCGCGGTAAAGAAATAATCGTGTCGCATCCTGGCTTAAAACTGATGCAGACAGATGGTGACGCGCACCCTTGCGGCAATACAGTGAAGTTTAGGATAGAGCATGGAGCACAGAAAATTTTTGTGCCTTAAGATATGCCTTTGCTGTGCTTCCATCTTTTATGTGTCCATAGCCAGTTTTCTGGTTGCTTTCGCAATTGCTCTTCCATGAATTGAACATATAGCCGCATGATGCCGCCGGACTGCATTTCCGCAGCGTTTTTGGTCAATGTCTGAAACTTTATCCGATAGTATCCCCGCTTTATCTTTTTTATTCCTACAAATACTACTGCTGCATTATCTCTGCGAGCTAAAAGCTCAGGCCCCCTGAAAAATGGTGCCTCACGATGCATGAAAGGAAGCCATATTGCAGAATTTAAGTTAGATGGGTTTTGATCTGCTATCAGCCCTGTTGCGTGGCGTACCTGTTGTAGTCTCTGAAAACCTTTTTTAGCCTTCATCGAGATCATCCATCCTCCACCGGAAGTTCTCAGTTTTGTAATTAGCCTTTCTACGCCTTTATTCTTCACAGGCATATATACGCCTATAAATTGTTGAGGTATATTATGTTGAAAAGCAACATTCGCCCATTCCCAGTTGAAGGTATGTCCCGATAATAGATACGTGTTTATTTCCTGCTTGTCCAATTCCTGCAATATTTCCCAGTCGCCTTTCATTCGTTTGTTCAATGCCTCTTTTGAGATAGTCAGTAGCTTGATCATCTCAAACCATTGATCGCAAAAGTTGTGGTAAAACCGCTTCATGATGAGCCTGATCTCACTATCTGTTTTTTCCGGAAATGCTTGCTTTAGATTATCATAGACCACTTTTTTTCTGTAGCCTGCAATGCGGTATATAATTATATACACAATATCAGACAACAAATACAAAACCGGGAATGGCAGTAATGCAATGGGATAAAGCAATAATAAAAGCAGGTAATACATGCAACCTACAAAATTAGGCATTCCGGCTTAATCATCACCGTACTCATTATGGCCCGATTTCATAGCTGTAAGGTTATATATCTGTTGTATGTCTTTTAAGGTCGCTTCAAAATTAATATGCAGATCCTTTAATAACCCTGTAGCAATATCAAACACCCATCCATGCACTATAGGATATTTATTTGCCAGGTAGCTTTTCTGTACTGCTGCAGTTTTGATCACATTGACACATTGCTCCTGCACATTCAGTTCTACAAGCCTGTTGTAGCGTTCGTGTTCATTTTCAATGCTATTTAGTTCGTCATTATGCAACCTGTACACATCGCGTATATTTCGCAGCCACGGATTAAGCAAGCCCATATCCATAGGTGTCATCGCGGCTTTTACACCCCCGCAATTATAATGGCCACACACTATTATATGTTTTACGCTTAGGTGTCTTACGGCATAGTTTATTGTGGCCATTACACTCAGATCTATATTATTTACCAGGTTGGCTATATTCCTATGCACAAATACTTCTCCTGCTTCCACGCCCATCATTTGCCCTGCCGGCACGCGGCTGTCCGAGCAACCGATATATAAATAGTCAGGATTCTGACCTTCTGCAAGCTTTTCAAAAAAGGAGGAGTCCGTAGTTTTTTTTGATGCTACCCATTTCCTGTTATTTTCAAAAATCTGTTCGTAAGAGGTCATAATGCCGACTTTATGCTGCAATAATACTCCAAATACCAGCAATTATATATCACATCTAAATAAACATTTCATAAACAAATTCGATAAGTTAATTTTGCTCACTCAAAATTTACCGTAATGAAACTCGTTACTTATTCTAAATCAGGAAAAGAACAATTAGCATTTTGCATCAATGATATGCTGTATGATACCAACGTAGCAAACACCCGTTTGCCAGGTACCATGACAGAACTATTGAATAACTGGGAACATACCATCGATGCCATGCGCCTTACCGAAGACGATATTATTACAGGAAAAAATACCTCCACACAGGGAACGCCATATACAACTGCTGCAATATTAGCTCCAGTACCTTATCCCACTTCCTGCCGCGATGGCTATGCATTTCGCCAGCATGTTGCTGCTGCACGCCGCAACCGTCGCGTAGATATGATACCTGAATTTGACCAGTATCCTATCTTCTATTTCACTAATCACAATGCGATACAGGGCCCCGGGGACATTCATTGTATGCCTGACCATTTTTTAAAATTGGATTTTGAACTGGAAGCTGCAGTTGTATTGTGCAAAAAAGGACGAAACATTAAGGCTGAAGACGCTGATAAATATATTGGTGGCTACATGATAATGAACGACATGAGCGCCAGGACATTACAAATGGAAGAGATGCTGCTCAACCTTGGCCCTGCTAAGGGGAAGGATTTCAGTACAGTGATCGGGCCGATGCTAATAACACCGGACGAACTGGAAAAGTTCCGCATTCCTGCTAAGCAAAACCATACTGGTAATAATTATAAACTCACAATGCGTTGCTGGGTAAATGGTGTACAGGTAAGCGAAGGAAATATGGGAGATATGGACTGGACATTTGCTGAGATTATAGAACGCTGTGCTTATGGGGTAGATATATTACCTGGCGATGTAATAGGTAGCGGTACTGTAGGTACAGGTTGTTTCCTTGAGCTGAATGGCACCGGCAAGCTAAATAACCCTGATTATAAAGATCAATGGTTACAGCCCGGTGATGTTGTAGAAATGGAAATAGAGGGATTAGGACGTCTGAAAAATACCATCGTAAAAGAAAATACGGACTGGAGCATTTTAAAACTGAAAAAGAAATAGGGTATAATAACTTAACAAGTATCATACATAAAACTATTTACTTTCCGATGTAAATTTGCGAGATTACAGGATTAACATTTATTATATAATAGTTTGTCCTTTATAATATTGGACAATATATCATGCATAGCCATCACGACCATAGTCACGGCCATAGTCATCATCACGGAGTAGCCACTGTCGCTAATAGAGCTTTTGTAATAGGAATTATACTCAATTCTCTTTACGTAATTGCCGAGGCGATAGCTGGGTTTATCACCAACTCTATGGCATTGCTTTCTGATGCTGGTCATAATTTAAGCGATGTCGCGGCCCTTGCGCTTTCACTCATTGCTTTTCGCCTGGCGAAGGTTAAGCCTACTCAATCGTTTACCTACGGCTATAGAAAAACTACCATATTAGCTGCACTCACAAATGCGGTGGTCTTATTGTTGGCTATAGGTATGCTGGCTTACGAATCCATCGCTCGTCTCAGCCACCCAGAGCCTGTTCAGGGTGGTATAGTAGCATGGGTAGCAGGTTTAGGAATTGCTGTAAATGGTATTTCAGCCTTATTCTTTTTTAGAGATAAGGAGCATGATCTAAATACGAAGGGTGCATACCTTCATTTACTTACCGATGCCTTGGTATCTTTCGCTGTAGTTATTACAGGTATTGTGATCAAATACACCAACTGGTACTGGCTGGATGGAACAGTAAGTTTGGCAGTATTGATTATTATATTGATCGGCACATGGTCTCTTCTTACGGATAGCCTTCGCCTTTCGCTTGATGCCGTACCACGAAATATTGACATTGATGAATTAACGCAAGTGATAAAAAAGGTGCGTGGTGTCGAAGATTTGCATCACATGCACGTTTGGGCTATGAGCACCACCGAAAATGCACTGACCACACACGTGGTGTTGGATGACGGACTTGATTTTGATGAAAAAATGAAAGTAATACATAATATCAAGCACGAATTAGAGCATCATAATATACAACACGCCACCATAGAGCTGGAATCGGCAGAGGCGCCATGCCACGATGTAGATTGCTGATAATACAAATATTTTAGATGCTTTTTAAATATACATGTTGCTTATTTAGAGTAAATTTGCACCCATTCATCGCCTCGCATGCAATTACCAGACGGTAAAAAAATTTATTTTGCTTCAGACTTTCACCTGGGTATTCCCGATCATGCTACCAGCGTGGCAAGAGAAAGGCGTTTGTGTCAATGGCTGGATGAAATAAAGCATAGCGCCGAGCAGCTATACCTTGTCGGCGATTTGTTTGATACATGGTTTGAGTACAAAAATGTTATTCCTAAAGGCTTTACCCGTTTTATGGGAAAGCTTGCGGAGTTAAGCGATAATGGTCTTCATATAGAGGCTTTCACAGGTAATCACGACTTGTGGATGAGAGGATATTTTCAGGATGAGTTAAATATTCCTGTACACCATGGACCGATAAAACGAACTTTTAACGGCAAAAACTTTCTGATTGCACATGGCGATGGGTTAGGTCCGGGAGATCATGGTTATAAATTATTAAAGAAAGTGTTACGTAGCCCATTCTCACAATGGTTATATCGCCGGATACATCCCGACACAGGAATTGGCATGGCAGGATGGTTCAGTCGCCTGGGGCCAAAACATGCCGAAGGCGAGGAACCTTATTTTAATCCTGAAACTGAATGGCTCATTCATTATTGCAATGAAATATTAAAACAGGAGCATATTGATTATTTTATTTTCGGGCATAGACACATTGCAATTGAATATCGGTTGCCGCAGGATAGCCTGTACCTAAATCTCGGTGACTGGATAAGGTATGATAGTTATGCCGAGTTTGATGGAAATGATTTGCGTTTAAAATTTTATAAGGCAAAACAGTGAAAATGCAGCGCACATTGGTAATGATAAGACATGCAAAGTCCAGTTGGGCAACGATTGGTGAAAGAGATTTTGATCGTCCGCTGAATGACCGTGGAAAAGAAGACGCCCCAAAAATGGGCAAGCGTTTGAAAGGTATGAATATCATTCCCGATCTCATCATTGCCAGCACCGCCAAAAGGGCGAAGCAGACTGCAAAAAAAATAGCTGAAGCTATTGGCTATGATGAAGAAAAAATCCAATGGGAGGAAAAGTTATATCATTGTGGACCTGCGGAGTTTGAAGAAGTGATCTATCAGATAAGTGATAATGTAAAAACAGCATTTATCATCGCGCACAATCCGGGAATTACTGAGTTTGTTAACCTTTTATCTCCGGCTTTTGATATCGACAACATGCCCACTTGTGGTGCTGTGGGAGCATATATGGAAACGGATCATTGGAATGAATTCCCCACAGTAAAACGAAATGTATTTTTATTTGAATATCCTAAGAAAGAATCATGAGTGTTAGTAAATCATCAGCGCAATTAGTTAGTACGTTAGAAAAATTATTTGAAGAACATTTTGGAAAAAAACCGGAAATAATAGAAGTATTGCCTATTTCCGGATCAGATCGTCGTTATTACAGATTAAATAGTGGTAACGATAAAGCCATTGGCACTTATAACCTGAATGTAGCAGAAAACAACACCTTTTTTTACTTCACTGAGCTTTTCCGGAAGCACAAAATAAGCGTACCTGAAATATATAAGATCAGCAAAGACCGTCGCGCTTATCTACAACAGGATATTGGTAGTACTTCATTGTTCGACCAGTTGACCAAAGAAGGCTTTACTGATAAGGTAAAACAGAATTATCGCAAAGCGCTTGATCAATTGGCTCGTGTGCAATGGATAGCAGGAAGGGAAGCCGACTACAAGCAATGTTTTGCTTCCAGCCAGTTCAATGAAAAGGCCATCATGGCCGACTTGCTCTATTTCAAATATTACTTTGCTGATCTGCAAGGCATCCCCTACAACAAGATACTCCTGATGAATGAAATGGAGGATTTGAGTAAGGAGCTGGGTCACGTGCAGCCTCAGATGCTGATGTATCGCGATTTCCAAAGCAGGAATATCATGTTGCACGAAGGCAAGGTGTTTTTTATAGATTACCAGGGTAGTATGCAAGGCCCTCCGCAATACGATATTGCATCGTTATTATGGCAGGCAAGGGCCAAGCTGCCTGAATCATGGAAAGAAGAGCTATTCAACAATTATATAGCAACACTGGAAACATTGCATATTCCCCGCATGGACGAGATACATTTTCGTCGTGGATATGCGCAATTTGTATTGCTTCGTTTATTACAGGTGCTGGGTGCTTATGGTTTCAGAGGACTGTTGCAGCACAAGCCCCATTTTATCAGTAGCATTGGCCCTGCTCTTAAAAATCTTGAGAGCTTTTTATCAGATCATCCGCAGCTTCCTTCCTATCCCGAAATGCGGATGTTGCTGGAAAGGATATCATCCGAAGAATTACAGC
Source organism: Flavipsychrobacter sp. (assembly GCA_035606335.1). GTDB lineage: Bacteria > Bacteroidota > Bacteroidia > Chitinophagales > Chitinophagaceae > DATNFP01. Next base: position 22,231 of record DATNFP010000146.1, read on the forward strand.
AGAAATATTCAAGACCTAAAGGCGACCCGTCAAAGCTGCACATACAGATAGCAAGCTTTTCATACAAAAACGGTATCCCAAAAGACAAAGGTCCACATGGTGGTGGCTACGTGTTCGATTGCAGAGGATTATTAAATCCTGGCAGGTATGCAGCATATAAATATCTCACAGGCAAAGATGAAAGTGTACAGCAGTTTTTAGAAAATGAAACCCGCATGCCTGAGTTTATGGATCATGTTTATGCACTGGCATCATTAAATGTGGAAGATTATCTCGCAAGAGGGTTTGAAAACCTGAGTGTATCATTTGGCTGCACTGGCGGACAGCATCGCTCTGTTTATGCTGCAGAACATATGGCCGACTATTTACAGAAACGTTATAACTTACAGGTTACAGTAACTCATCTTAACGAATCAAAATGGTTACTGCAGCCGGAAGCAAATACTGCTGAGGACGTTTAAATAACTTAAACATTGGAGTATGAACCGGATAGATAGGATCGCCGCCATATTGATTCATCTTCAATCAAAGAAAATTGTAAAGGCGCAGGAAGTAGCAGACAGGTTTCAGATCAGTCTGCGTACCGTTTACCGTGATGTAAAAACATTGGAGGAAGCGGGCGTCCCGTTGATAGGTGAAGCCGGGACAGGATATTCCATTATGGAAGGTTATAGATTACCTCCTGTAATGTTCACCCGTGAAGAAGCTACAGCCTTCCTTACAGCAGAAAAGCTAATCGAGAAATTTACCGACGATGCGACGGGTAAGCTCTATAAATCAGCCATGTATAAGATAAAGGCTGTTTTGAGGAGCACCGAAAAAGATTTTATTGACGATCTCGGCGACCGTATAGAAGTTGTAAGACATATAAATACACACGACTTAACTCTTAAGAATAATATCATCCCTTCTATACTGCAAAGTATAAATGCTAAGCATATCCTTTCTATTCAGTATTTCTCTGGCTATAGTGAAAAAACTACCGAAAGGAATATAGAGCCAATTGGCATCTGTTATATATCTAACAACTGGCACCTGATCGCTTTTTGCCAGCTTCGCAATGATTATCGCGACTTCCGTATTGACCGAATTAATAAACTGACATCAACGGGCAAAACTTTTAATAATAAACACCTGTCTCTCAAAGAGTATATCAACCAGATGTCTAAGAACGATGTATTGATTCCTGCTACTATATTGTTTGACAAGTCTATAGTAAAGTATCTCCGCGAACAGAGGTATTACTATGGCTTTATGCAGGAAATAGACAAAAAGGAAAAAATAGAAATGACTTTTTTAACCCCCTCCCTCGATTATCTTTCCCATTGGCTA
>DATNFP010000147.1:0-11693 GCA_035606335.1 Flavipsychrobacter sp.
AATCCCTTAATTTGATCTCCTCTTCGGGCTTTATGAAGAAACGGGGATATGGCTTGCTGAGCTTCCTGGCCTCCTTGATCTCTTTTATCAGCCCGTAAGGGGGAACGATCTCATCCTTGAATAATTCCAGGGCGGTCTTTAAGCTTGGCTTTTTCTCTTTGGCATATTGAGCGATCACGGCATGGGCCAGCCTTCCCTTGTTGTACGTCTGCCCGTTGAACTGGTAAGTCGTCAGGTCCCTGCCGGCTTTCTTTTTGGGTTTAACTACCTTTTCTGTTTTTTGTTCTTTCTCTGCAGGTTCCGTTTTCTGTTCAGCATTAGAATCAGTTGTTGGAAGTGGCACTTCTGTTAATTTTTCTTCATCAATTAAAGTAAACTTCTTTTTACCTTCAACTTCATTCATCTGTACAGCGCCATCTTTAATGAGCGCATTCATGACAGAATAGATCTGCACAAAAATGATGCTGCCCTTGCTTTCCGCATTTATCTCATGCGCCGTTATTGTTTTTCTTTCCTTAAGTGCCTTGATGATCACTTCTCTTGCCTGTTCTGTTTTCATGGGTTTGGTTTTAAGTTATAAGCAGAGATAGCAGATCCCGGCGACACGGCTGCGGAGAAAGCACCTGCATTTACAGGGAAAACAGGAGATAAAAGCAAAAGCACCTGGAAACCAGGTGCTTAAAAAAAGACAAGTTTCTAACGGTTTCCTGCCGGTTCTTCTGTTTTCTCATCATTCGACATTGCCCCGAAAAACAGCATTTCATCTTCAGGGGTAAATGCTTTCCATACCGCATAAACTGTTTCAAGTGATTGTTCGCTTGAAATGTCCTTTAAATTTTCCGGCATGTCAAACCGCAGGTCAGCATCGATCGGATTTGTCAGTGAAGCGCCTATCAGGTAACAGATGAAGGAGCTTTTAACTGCATTTTGATCCATGGTCACTTCCCTGCCCAGTTCTCTGCCAATGGCAAGTATCCTTTCCATGCACAGGATGCAGTCCAGCCCGTCCATCTGCTGTATCCTGCTTATTTCGTGATTTATCCGGTATGTATGGTAAGCTGAGATCTCGCCATATTTTTCCATGGCTCTTTGATAAGCTATTTTTCTAAGCTGCTTTTTCATGCCCGTTGCTTGTTCTATTTATTGTCATGCATTATATATTGTATTAATGAAGGCCCGACAAAAAAACAAGGCAATTACTTTACCTCGAAAGCAAGCAGCAGCTTCTCCCCGTTCAGAATGAAAAATGTCTTGTCTCCACCCTCCCTGCAATGCAGGTAAAACAGGTTAGCCGGGTGGTATATGTCAACATAGGCCTGCTTTAACACGTCAGTAGCTAATTGCCCTTCAAAGCGGCCTTGGTCGATTCTGACGGACTCTGAGATGATCTCTTCTTCATGAAGGTAGTAATGGCATTTAAGCTCCATGAACAGCTCGGGGTTCCTGTGGTTTGAAAGCGGGACAAGGTAGCAGGCCTTCATCTTTTTGAGATTAAGTTCGCTTATATATCTATAAGCACTGAGATTTAATTTTCCCTCCTTATCCAAAGCCGATTCATGGAAATAGAACTCCTTGTAAAAATCTATTTTTTTTATTTCCTCGAACAGCTTTGCAGCCACTTCATCCTTTTTCATTAAAGGAAAATCCCGGTCCACTAATACCTCTATAATATCCACTAATCTTGCGTGCCTTCCTTGGAATATGAGGTTCGACTCGAAATACAGGTTAACAGATTCTTTATTCCAGGTGTACAGGTCAAAATAGAATAAATCCCTTCCGTTATTGTCGCTTGCCACCCAATGCCTGACTGTGTTCATCTTATTTGCTTTACACGAGTATAGCAGATAACGGCGACATGACCGCTGTTTCAAATGCTAAAAAACGAGCACGATTACAAAAGCCTGTCAGGTTTCTTTCGTTTTTCGCAGTATCGTTAATTTATGTTTATTATATTTTTTTAATAAGATCGATCCTGTTTTAATATTTATTATTGATAGAGAGGAACAAACGCGTTTATTTTCATAACTTTTAATTGATCATCATGTCACATCATATTGAGCTGTCTTCCATCAGCACCCTGCCAAAGAAAAAAGCAAACAAGGAGAAAGCCGCCGCTGAAATTAACCGGCTGACTGAAAAGCTTGTTGATATTCAGGATAAACTATACGCGCAAAAAAAGTACTCTATCTTGATCATTTTACAGGGAATGGACACGTCCGGCAAAGACAGCGCCGTAAAGCATGTGTTCTCAGGTGTCAATCCGGCAGGCTGCAATGTCACCTCCTTTAAGATTCCTTCTTTAGAAGAAGCCTCCCATCATTTTTTATGGAGAGTAAGCAAGGAATGCCCGGCCAAAGGAATGATACATATCTTTAACCGCTCGCATTATGAAGAGATAATCATGCCTAGGGTGAACCATTCTTTAAAAGATGAAGCGCTCAAAGGGCGCTGTGAGGAGATCAACATGTTTGAGAAAGGGCTGATGGATGACAACACGATCATTTTCAAGTTTTACCTGCACATATCTCATAAGGAACAGCTGCAAAGGCTCAAGGCCAGGGAAACAGAACCAAAAAAACAATGGAAGTTTCAGAAGGAAGATGTGATCGATATTGAAAAGCAATCGCAGTATAAGCATGCTTATGAGTTTGTTTTCAAGCACTGTTCGAACCCAAGCCCTTGGATAATAATACCGTCAGATAAAAAATGGTATAAAAATCATTGCATCTTAAAAAGCATTGTTGAAAGGCTGGAAAAGTATGATATTAATTATCCTAAACTAAAGGCCTAAGATTAGCGTTTTATCAAAGCCGGATAACGGTAATCCACAAATGCATATGGAAATTAGAAGCTGAAGTCATATACCTTACTTCGGGAAGCCACTAGCCTTTTGCCTGAAAGTAAAGTGGCCATGTAAGAAAACTATGCAAACCGTTCATTTTGTTCATTCATTTGTTAAGTTTCTTGCCACAGTTGTTTGAAATGGTACTTTTGACCATCCAAATGATCTATGTTGTTTAAAAAGTTTCTGCTACTGATCCTTATCGTTACATTATCCATGGAGGTAAGCGCCCAGGTCTGTCTTTCAGCATTAACTACTCAATTCATCAAAGTTTGTACAAGTCAAAAAGACTCGGCTGCATATTTTTTAAATGTTTTAGAAAAACTTAGAAACAAGGATAATCAGTCACAAGTCTTAAACTGCAGGGCAATTTTTGTTGAAAGATGGGAAGGTAATTATCCAAAAGCATTAAAGATCATTGATACCGCCATAGTAACCGCAAAAGATAGTGGGGATTATTACGTAGCCCTTAATTCCAAAGCAAATTTTCTTCAAGGATCAGGTAAATACTCTGAAGCAATCAAAATAAACATGTTATACCTGGGGTACGCAAAACGTAAGGGAAGGCAAGAGCTTATAGGCAAGATATATAATAACATTGGCTCAACATATTCTTATGCGAATCAGGACATGGAAGGCATTTATTATTTAAAAAAATCCCTGGAGTATTTTAACGCTTCTAAAGCCAGATCCGAATATTATAGGACATCCATGATCTTAGGCGCGAGTTATATCAAGGTTGACAGCTTGCAAAAAGCAAAGCGTTATTTATATGAGGCAATAAAGTATTTCAAAAATACGCCTCAGTCACTTTTTTATGCAGATGCGATGAAAGAATACAGCGTGGTCTTACATAGTGAGCAACGATATGATTCAGCCATCTATTACATGAGGGAAGCGTATGAAATATTCCAGAACCAGAACTCAATGGAGTCACTTGCGCTTATTTCCCTTAATCTATCCGCATGTTATCAGGACTCAAAAAATATTAAGCTGGCTGGGCAATATGTTAATCTGGGATATAAATATGCTTTAGAAAACAATAAACCGGACATACTAATGATGGCCTCATACAGCAATTATGAATTTTATAAAGATCAAAAAAGGATAGACAAAGCCTTATCTTTTTACGAGCTTTATGTAGCTTATAATGACACGCTTACTAATGAGCAGAAACAAAGCGAGCTGAATAGTTTAAACATCAAATTTAAAACGGCAGAAAAGGATAACCAGATCTTAAAAGATAAAGCTGATCTTTCAGAAAGAGACCTGCTTATTCAAAAACAGAAAACAAACATATATGTTGTTTCCATCATACTCCTGTTTTCCGTTATCACCCTGGTCATTGTATTCTATTTTATAAGAAAGCAAAGAAAGCTTAATAATGACCTTACAGAACTCAACACGTTTAAGAATAAAGTGATAAGTATCATATCACATGATCTTCGTAGTCCGATCGCTGAAATTGCCGGCGGTAGCAGGGAGGAAAATATAAAAGGTAAGGCAGCAAGCGCTTTGGATATATTGGAAAGCCTTCTTGGATGGAGCTATCCGCAATTAAACAAAAGTCAATTAAGGCCTACCAAGATCATACTTTCTGAAATTTTAGAAGATACCAGGGAACAGGTTCTTTATCTGACCAATGGCAAGAGTCAAAATATTGTTCAGCATATAGACGAATCGCTCACATTTATGGGTGATTATGACACAACCCTGATCATTTTTAGAAATCTTCTTACGAATGCTTCAAAATATTCTGATGATTTTGCAAACATTCATATTATTCAAGAAGACAACATGATCAGTATCATTAACAATTTTCCCGAAAACATAAAGGCGGGTACCGGCATAGGCATCAAGCTATGTGAAGATCTGGCCAAACAGAATAATTATACGTTAACCATTGACATTGGCAGCGGGAAAGCCACCGCAAGTTTACAAGTATGAGCATTAAAACAATTTTGATAGAAAATAAAAGAGAAGATCTTGAACATTTGATCAATGAATTAAAGGAGATATCCTACGTTGATGTAGTGGCAAGCTTTTCAGATCCGGTTGAAGCGATCAAGTTTGTTTCACAAAACGAAACAGACCTGATCATATCCGACATTGAAATGCCCGGTGTAAATGGCATTGATGCGATAAAGTTATTATCCCAGCCTCCTTTGGTCATATTCATAAGCTCCCATTCAAAATATGCCATCGAAAGCTTTGATGTAAAGCCACTGCATTATTTGGTAAAACCGTTTTCAAAAGAAGGCCTGCTTAAAGCAACATACCGCGCTTTAGAAACAATCAATACAAAATCAAATTATCCGGATGACTTCATGTTCGTTTATGCAGACAAGGTCTATGATAAGATCTTATATAGCGATATACTTTATATACAGGCGGAACAGAACTTTGTAAAGATAATAACACAACAAAAAACATACATGGTCCTGGCAAGCATATCAAAGTTTATAAAACAACTTCCTACTGGTCAGTTCCCACGTGTGCACAAATCGTACGCCGTAAACATTAAGAATGTTACCAGCTACACTTCTCAGGATATTTTCATTGATAAACATCCGATACCAATAGGTGAAGCTTACAAAGAGCCTACGAGCGAGTTCTTGACCAAGTTTACTATTTCAAGAAGCAAATAAGCTTTCCTATACCAAATCACCCTATTCGTGTACTTTTTTGGGGTGTTCGTCAACTAAATTTAATGAAGCCTTTCATTAACATAAGTTTGTATCCGAAACAAATCTATCATAGTACAAACATTAAAATTAAAAGAGCGAAGCAATTTACACAGTTTATAAACTGTCAATAAATCAAGCATCATTTCATTTTGAAAATACATCTGTAACAGATGCCTGAAATTGCTTTGCCCTTTTTTATAAAATAAAATATGCACAAACATTTAAAATATCTTAATAGTGGTTAGATAAAATTCTCTCTTCCTGGCATATTCAACTTAGGTCAACATTGACCGAAGTGATATGCCATGCCTAATTCGAAATAAGTTGGTAAGCATAAACAAATACAATATGAATAGCATAATTAAAAAAAATATCACGGATTTAAAACCACATCCGGAAAACGAAAAAATCTACACTGCTTTGGAATCAATAGTGGATTTGGTTGATTCTATAAGGGCTCAGGGACAACTTGTTCCTATTACAATTAACGACGAAGATGTAATTATAAGCGGTCACAGAAGAGTATTAGCTATGAAGGAATTGCAATTTCAAACAGTAGATGCCATAATCAAGCATTATGAATCTCCTGAATTGGAGGTAATGGAACTTATTGAATTTAACACAGCAAGAGTAAAAACGACAATCGAGGTGTTTAATGAGATTAAGCACTATAGAGAAATGTACGGAAAAAGGCAAGGCCAAAGAAGTGATCTAGAAAACGGAACACCTTATAAAGGATCCACTAAAGAAATAATTGCAGATGCTCTAGGCATTGGGGCAACCAATGTTATGAAGATACAATTCATATATGATACAGACCCTGAACTTCTAATATCAATTGATAAAGGTTTAGCCACGATAAATAGTGCTTACAAAAATGCGCAAGCAATTCGTAAAAATAAAGAAGAAAAAGTTGAGAAGGTCAAGGAAAATTTAGAAAGAAGTACGAGTATACTATTCGGCGAAGAACCGCAGCATCCAGAAGAAGTGGTCAGTCCGCCTGAAAGTGAAGATACTGAAGTAGTTTATCTACCCAAAAAAATACTTTCTGAAGATAATATATCTCAAATAGTTAATCTTTTAGAAAAGTCAAATGCGAGATTTTGTGTTTCTCCATGCTGTACAGCTATTGTAGATGTTATAGAATTGATAAAAAATCACCGTTATGAAGAGGCAGAAAAACAAGCGTAAGGAAAAGTACGTTTCAAAAAGCAACCAGCTTTATGTGGATCCACACATAGAAACTCGAAAAGAAGAAAATGTAATAAAGCCTTTGTTTATGTCCTTGTTTTGTGGGGCAGGTGGTTCATCTTTAGGATATACTTGGGCTGATTATAAAGAAGTTTTGGCAGTTGATTATGAAGAACATGCAGTTAAGTCATTTAAGAATAATTTTCCTGGAGTACCCGTCTTACAGTGGGATCTTGATGAGCATTCCCCTCAAGATTTGTTAGACCAATTAAAAATGAAACCCGGTGAGCTTGATCTATTGGATGGTAGCTCATCTTGTGTAAATCTCTCAGGTGCAAATATTAATGCTCAATTGTATGCCGTATCTAATAAATTGTTTTGGAAGTTATCGTTGTTCGTAGCTGTTATCCAACCGAAGGTTTTCCTATTTGAAAATGTAGAGGGTTTATTACATGATAGAAACTTAGGCATTTTACTTGAACAAAAACGTCGGCTAAATATACTTAACTATGAATGGGGCTATGCAGTATTCAGTGCAGAAAACTATGAAGTTCCGCAGGAAAGAAAACGTGTAATATTTGTTGGTGTAAGAAATGATGTTTATGAAAAATCTTCCAAAGGAAGTTTTTTTCCGACTCCTAACTTGGATGATTTGGATCGTTTATCAATTAGCAGTGTTTTACCTGATTTAATGGGATGTTCTCCAGGTCAATTTAAAGATGATTTTCGTTTTGGAAACAGACCATTTTGCACTATCACTGCAGGAATGTCTTTGTGGGTCTATGATAAGGAGGTTGATAAGCGAAGGCCCACAATACCAGAACTAATGGTTGCATCATCGTTTCCAGTAAATTTCAAATTAGAAGGATCTATCGCTGAACAGTGGGAAAGAATTGGCAATGCTGTTCCTCCAAAATTGATACGTGCTTTTGCAAGAACTCTAAACGAAAATTTTCTTAATCCATATTTAACTTCAAATAACCATACAAAAGCAGAATACGAAAAGCTACAAATGATTTCAGATCACTTCAAGCAATACGGCTTTAAAGCCGTAAAAGATATCAAGCTACCTTTTAATTAAACACCAGGACACTTCAAGACTACTTGACTGTATAGAGTATAATGGTCTCGCAACAGTTTTAATAACTAAACACAAAAATAAAACAATGAAAAAAGCAGTTAAAGCCTATCCTTCATTATCACCATTCAAGCTTGACACTTCTATTGCATTAGATATTTTATTGAACAAGTATGGAATAACTATTCACAAGCAAAATATCGAAAATTATAAGCAATGGATGAAAAAACCTTTTACAGGATGGGTAGTTGGAGCAAAATTTATCAAAAATATCGATTATGAATTCTTGTTAATTCAAGATTGTATTCTTATGAATTACAAAGAAGTAATGAACGAGTGTGTTGAGGACATGAGAAATCATACTTCCGGCCAGATATTACGCGAATTAAACAGACCAGTACAAAAAGGTCATTTTATAATGGCTAAAAAGATGATAAAGAAGTAGTCATTGAATGTCTGTGCACAAACTTATTTGATTTGCTTGCGTACACATTCAAACAAATAATAGAAAGGCTAAGAGCAGTTGAGGGGGGGTGCTATAATTGGTATTATGTGGTCACTTTCAATAGATAATTATGATATATCCATTAAATGATACCCAATGAATTTCTATTAAATAGTTCAAATTAGTAAAGTAGTATTTAGGGGAGGCATAATTGGTATTATGTGGTCACTTTCCTAAATAACAATAAATAAATAAACACATGAAAGTATATATACCAATCAATTTTCCTGATATCGATACCTTAGTTATCGGGACAAATTTGAAAGCAGATAAGATTAGAATCCTACTACATCAGATGTATCTATCACGTTTAAGTCAAAGTGGATATACAGGGAAGCAAAAACAAAACGTGCTTAACTATTTCTTCAATCAAGGTTACATAGGTTTAAATTCTAAAGTGCTAAAACTATTGTTATGTTCCTATTATAAGATATACATAGATTTTTTAACAGGACAGAATTTACTCAGCATAAGAGAATCGCCTTCCAGTAAAAAAGCATACACCCCAAATTTTACGAGCATACATTACAAGATCCCGAATAGGTTATTTTATATACCTGGCACGTACAGGCATTTTAGAAAAGAAACTATAACCGATAGACGCACCATAAAAGCAGTTATAAAGACCCGAGATGAGTTTAAACCCAAAAGCAGTAAAAGTACCAGGTCAATACAAACGGAGGCGATACATGAGGTCCTATTCAATATGGAGAAGTCTGTAAGATTTAATATAGAAGTTGCGCAAACATGGGTAAAGAATCATTTAGAATCACTTTTTATTAGTCAGAATTATCTCAAAAGGGAAGAAGATAAAATAAAAACAAACTTAATAGATGAGATCGAGCTAATTCATTCTATAAATGAGGGCATGTTTGATACAAAAATTGATCAATTTGGTGAAAGGCTACACTCACCGTTGAAAAGAGTTTCAAGACGAGTGCGCCCATTCATGTATTTTGAAGAAAACAAAGAGGAATTGGTGTGTTATGACATTAGTAATTCGCAACTCTATTTCATTACACTACTACTAAATGATAATATTGTAAATTCGATTATTCCTGAGTTCCGTCCTATCTTAGAGTTTTCTTCGCAGTTCAAAGACAAAGAAGATTTTAAAGAATTTATTACAACCGCAATTGATGGAAGCATTTATACTAATTGGCAGGCAAAAAGAAATCTTGAAAGTAGAGATATAGCAAAAAGTGAATTAATCAAGATTCTTTTTGCAGGTAAAAATATTAAAATGCCGTCTGCTGTATTTTTTAGAAAGACATTTCCTTCTGTTTGGGCTTTTTTTGATAAGATTAAATCACTTGATGAAAAACAACTGCCGTTTATACGAAACTCATATTTGGATAGCAATGGATACTATAAAGAGAATTCTCTGCATTGCAATTTGAGCTGTGCAGTTCAAAGATTAGAATCACGCATTTTTATTAAACGAATTGGTCAGGCATTAATTGACAACGGTATTAAACCATTCTTTACAATACACGATAGCGTTTACTTTCCAAAATCACTTACTGAAAAAGTTCACCAGATCATCTTAAATGAGTTTGAGTTATTGAATGTAACACCTCCCAAACTGAAACTAAGCACACCGTAATCTAAAATTAGTCATTAGCAAAAATTATTTCGTTAGTAAAAATATAACTGCGCACTTATGCGAACGCATATAAAATATAAACTCGTATGTCCATAAACGACAAGTTAATTGAACTCAGGGATTTGATGGAAATATTGGGTTATTCGGATATCCGCTCTGTAAAGAACTTCTGTATGGAAAACAAGATACCGCTATTCAATTTAGGCAAGAGAACATATACAGTATCAAATTTCTTAGACTTAGTTATTGCAAATGAGTTTGGCAAGAATTATTCTAACGGAGATGAAATACTAAAAGCGATCAATGATGACGATAAAGAAGAACTGATCAGACTTCTTGAAGCGCCAACTGAAAGAAAAGTGAGAGAGAAATATAAAACGAATGGGAAAAATAGTCCGGCAGCGGATAAACTGATAAAGCAACTAAATGAATTGTAATGCTAAAAGTTCCTGCAAAATATAAGCGATGTGGCATAAAAATAAAATGCCTTGCATGTAAATGGCAGGTTGCCAATATATGCAGACAGAATAAAAAAAGCCTTCATCTCTGTCCAAACAAAGAGAGTCACCGATTCAGTTTATTGATATGTGTTCCTAATAATGGTGGAAGAAGAACAAGAATAATCGATACAAAGGATTTTTCCGAAGCATTAACCGAGCTTGAAAAATTTAAAGGTGAGTTAAAGAGAAAACGCTATCATAAAGCAGATGTTGTAGGTAAAGATCCCAAGAAAATGACATTTATGGATTATGCAACTGCTTATCTAAATACTATGTCCGGTGAAAACACGCCTGCAATACACATTCGTAAAAGATCACAAGATCATATCGGAGACATTTCAAGAACGTTTCTTCGATTTGGATTAGCTCTTAAGAAAGCAGGTATCAATTATAAAATACTTCACTTAAATGATGTTACTGACAATGAGGTGAGCATCTTTCACGAATATTTGCTGGATGTGCTTAAACTCAAAACAAGGAGCTATAACAAACATATTGCGGCTATGCGTACTTTTTACAATTGGGCAGCACGAGTGAAAGATTACAAAGGTGCAAATCCATTCAACCACATTGAACTTCGACAAGTTGCGTCAAAAGAAAAAAGCATCATTTCGAAAACAGAATTTGAAAAGCTATTGCAAGTAACTACTTATGAAAATGGATTCGACAAAAGAAAGAAGAATCTGTTTAAAGACTATTTACATTTTGCATATCGATTAGCGCTTGAAACTGGATTACGCCGGGAGGAACTAATAACTCTTCGCTGGTCTGATATAATTCCATTGGAAGATGATAAGCTTGTATTTAGAATCAGTAACCTGAAAGTAAATAGAATCATTGGAGGAGAAGATGACGGAAATTACTTTAAAAATGTACCGATCACAAAAAGTTTGATGCTTCTTTTATTAGAAATGGGATATGAAACCAAGAAAGAGAAAATCGATTTTATAATAGATAGACCAGATGGAACTGACATGAGATACATGATGGATTTATTATCACGCAGCTTTGCACATTTCATAAAACTGGTAACTGATCGTAAGCTTGAATTTAAAGACCTGCGCAAAACATATATCACACATATAACAGTTGCTTTAGGTTCGAATGCCAAGCTATTTACTGGCCATACTGATGATGCTGTTTTAAAGACACATTATCTGAATGGCGCTTTTCTTGCCGCTAAGCTGGGTGATTTTAGTGTGTTTTAAATTAAACTATATAACAAATATAAAACCAATAAGAAATGAAAAAACAAAATAATAATAATAATAATAATAATAATAA
>DATNFP010000148.1:0-5434 GCA_035606335.1 Flavipsychrobacter sp.
CCGTAATATTGGTCATAAGTCCAGCGTCCGTAGTGGAAAGTCGCCCATCCCCAGGGATAATCTGATACCCATGTGTTGCCATAATCTGTCATTGCCCAGTGCCCGCCTGTACAGTAAGGCCGGAAATTTGCATCGTTTGTATAAGGCACCCATACATTGCCATAACCGCCATCAGACACCCACTGACCATACGGAGAGAGATCATCATAAAACGTCTGATATGAAACAGATACACCGACTTGTGCCTGTGTAGAGGGTGGGTATAAATTGAGGAACGCGACCATAACTATTATCGCGACTCCCTTTAATTGATTAATTGCATTTTTCATAATAGTTTGTTTTGATTGTGATAATATGGCGAATTGCTTTTCAATAGTCTTTATAAAGCATAACCAAAAGCAGTTCCCATTTTTGCCAATGAACTGTTAAGTATCAAAATGGAACTAAAGAATGATGCCAAGCATAAATAGAAAGAAATAAACTTTATTTTCCGTTGTAAGTGATGCGATAAACTTTATTTCCAAAATCGTCGGATACTAATAGAGAACCATCTTTTAATTGCAGGAGAGAGACCGGACGTCCCCATGGTTTTCCGTTTTGCAACCACCCTTGTGCGAAGACAGTATAGCTTACTTCTTTATTGCCATTTAAGCGGACTAATGTGATACGATAACCAATAGGAGTGCTTCTGTTCCATGAGCCATGCTCTGCAATAAATATTTGGTTGCGATATTGAGATGGAAACATTTTACCAGTGTAGAATTTCATGCCAAGAGCCGCAACATGCGGACCTAAATTTGCTACCGGCGGAGTAAATTCACTGCAAGAATGCCTGCTTCCATAAATAGGGTCTTTGATGTATCCCCCATGGCAATATGGGTATCCAAAATTCATACTTATGTGAGGCGCACAATTAAGTTCATCGGGTGGTAGATTGTCGCCGAGATTGTCTCTACCATTATCTGTAAACCAAAGTTGTTTTGTCAATAGGTTCCAATCGAAACCTACTGTATTGCGAATGCCACCGGCGAATATCTCAAAGCCTGACCCATCGGGATTCATTCTTGTGATACTGGCAAAACGAGGGTCGTGTTCGTTTGAGTCGCAAATATTACATGGAGCACCAACGGGGATATACAATTTGCCATCGGGACCAAATGCTATGTATTTCCAACCGTGGTGAATATAAGATGGATATTTATCGCTTACCAAAACTGCTTTAGGAGAATGAGCCAGATTATTTTCAATGTTATCCATACGCCATATTTTATTTATTTCGGCGATATAGAGTGAACCATTATGAAATGCAACCCCATTAGGTGTATTCATGCCAGTTGCAATGGTATATACTTTGGTAGCCCTGTCCCCATTGTTTTCATTTACCAGCGCATATACTTTATCGTGCATTGTGCCGACGAACACAGTGCCTTTGTCGCCTAATGCTAACGAGCGGGCATTATCTACATTGGCATAGACACTGATGTGAAAGCCTGGTGGTAATTTTATTAAACTAAGTAAAGAATCAGTTTCTTTATCTCCGTTGTCTTTTGCATTGGCATCTTTTCCGCAACTCATTACTGAGATACATGCGATAATGATGAAAATCAGTAAAAGATTACATCTAAAAAATTTGATGCGCATAATAGCAATTTGAATAATGGTATTCATATAAAATTGATACCAATCATTTTTTACCATTATTTTTAATTAAAATTTTTAGGTAATAATGCCAGTAGGATATTCGGGTACACCATTAGCAAAGAAACTTGGAATAAACAGTGGCTTTATAGTTCGTTTAGTTGGCGCTCCGGATTATTATCTTAGTTTATTTACCAATTGGCCAACAGATATTCGCATATCTGAACAAAAAAATGAACGAAAAAACCTGATTCATTTCTTTACCAAAGATTCGAGTGAACTGTATAAAGTATTGCCTGAATTGAAAAAAGAAATATTGGCTAACGGAACTATCTGGGTATCATGGCCTAAGAAAACATCGAAAGTTGTAACTGATGTTTCAGAAAATATGATTCGTGATCTGGCGTTGAATATAGGATTGGTGGATGTAAAAGTATGCGCCGTAGATGAGATTTGGTCGGGACTGAAACTGGTGATACCGGTTAAAGACAGGAAATAATTTTATCAATAATATGATAAAATTCACAAATTCCTTACGTCTCTTTTTATGTACGTTTTATACCTTGCCATGTTTCTATTACTTTAGCACATTAATTTTTATTCAATTACATGAAGAAAAACATTGCTTTGCTGGCCGGAGGTTATTCAGGAGAATATGTGATTTCTATGCAGACCGCCGATACTATTGAAAAAAATCTCGATACCGAATTATATAATGTTTATAAAATAATTATAACCCGTGACGAATGGTGGTTTGAAGGAGCCAAAGGGCAGAAAGCAGATGTAGATAAGAACGATTTTTCCATTACTGTAAGTGGTGAGAGGATAAAATTTGACGCGGCATTTATTGCCATTCATGGAACACCCGGGGAGGACGGCAGGATACAAGGCTACCTTGATATGCTTCAAATCCCTTACACATCATGCAATGCTATTGTTTCCGCATTGACCTTTAATAAGAGCTATTGCAATAAAGTAGTAAAAGCCTTCAACATAGTAAATATTGCTAACTCTGTGCATCTCATTAAGGCTGAGCCTTATTCGGTAGGTGCTATCCTGGAACAAATAAAGCTGCCGGTATTTGTAAAACCAAATGAAAGTGGTTCCAGCCTGGGAGTAAGTAAGGTGAAAGCTGTGGAAGAGTTGCTGCCGGCAATAGAAAAAGCATTTAAAGAAGATGACCAGGTGCTAATAGAAGAATTTATAGAGGGACGTGAATTAACAATAGGTGTATATCGTGTAAACGGATATTTAAATACATTGCCTGCAACAGAAGTAGTAAGCAAGAATGAGTTTTTTGATTATGAGGCAAAATATACTCCGGGAGTGAGCAACGAAATAACACCGGCCAATATTGATGACGATACTAAAGAGCGACTGGAAACAAAAGCTGCTTATATATACAGGCATCTGAATTGCAGAGGGGTAGTGCGGATGGATTTTATCCTGCAAAAACAAACCAATAAGCTTTATTTTCTTGAAGTGAATACGATGCCCGGACAAAGTGAGAATAGTATAGTGCCACAACAGGTAAGAGCATCGGGCAGGACACTTAAAGAGTTTTATGGGGCTTTATTGGATGATTGTTTGAAACAACATTCTATATAAATTATTTACATTGCATACTTGGAACGGATGAATGCACCTGAAGGAACACTAAGAAAATCATTTTTATTTAACCTGATAGTAGTTCTACTGCTTTGTGTAGGGCTTTACATTTTATTTTTTGCCAGTCTGAGGTGGGTAACCAATCATGGCAAGGAAGTAAAAATCCCCAACGTAGTAGGCTCGGATATAAAATCCGCAATGATACAGCTTAAGGCAATTGATTTTGATGTGTATGTAGATTCTACCTATGAGCCACAGCAAAAACCATTAGCAGTATTGCAGGAAGTGCCGGAAGTTGGATCAGTCGTTAAGCCAGGGCGAACTATATTTATTACAGTTAACAAGGCTGTAGCGCCTGAAACGGCTATGCCCAATCTTATCAGCTTATCTTACAGAAGTGCAGAGATGCTACTCAGGAATAATAAGCTGGAAGTGGGAGATACGACCTACAAACCGGACATTGCGGATGGGGCAATATTGTCACAACTATATAATGGAAAAGATATAAAGCCGGGAGAAATGGTGCCTGAAGGCAGTAAAATAAACCTGGTAATAGGCAATGGCCTGGGAAATACTGAATTTAACGTGCCGAATGTAGTTGGCATGAGCTATGTAGAGGGTACAACCTATCTGGCAGGAAATAGTTTGCAATATGCGACCATACCACAAGGCGATATTACAGATACTGCAAGTGCCATTATTATAGACCAAACGCCTAAGCCTTTTAATGAATTGAATGCTCCTAACCGAATAAAGGCCGGAGATATTGTAGATATTACTATTAAGCAGAACCCTACGCCGGACGATCTGAGCAATAAAAACCAGCAGGGAGCAGTTAATAATAGCAGCAATCCAAATATTCAACCTTGATAAAACATTAAGTGAGATTAAAACTTTTTTTTAGTAATATTTTCCTGGTTTTGTTGTGCTTTATGCAAATCGGCTATGCGCAAGAAGGGGTAGTGCCTACAAGGTATAATCCGGTGGTGAAGGAGGCTGCACAAAAACAGGGGTTGCACAGAGGTAATCCATTGCTAAAAACCACATCGCTAAGCTTGCCTTTTTTTGATGATTTTACCGGTTATTACGTTTTTCCTGATAGTAATAAGTGGGTAGATAATGAGGTGTATATAAATAACACCATGTGTGTAAACCCTATCAGCAGAGGAGTAGCAACATTTGATGCACTTAATCAATATGGCACACCTTACGATTCATTTTATAATACTACAACGGTATTTGCAGATAGCCTGACAAGCAAGCCAATAGATCTTAGCAGCTATGGCCCTGGTGATAGCTTGTATCTAAGCTTTTTCTATCAGCCACAAGGCAATGGATTTTTTCCTCAGCCCCAGGATTCACTTATGCTATTCCTGCATCGGAGCGATAACGACTGGATCGAGGTATGGGTAACACCCGGGGATACTTTGCAACCATTTCAACAGGTGATGGTGCCTATAACTGATACCGGTGTGTTTTATAATGGATTCCAGTTTCGATTCGTAAATATGGCAACCTTCGATTATGCCGGCTCCACATGGAATGTAGATTATGTAAAATTGGGCGCACACAGGAATATGAATGACACACTTGTGAATGATGTGGCATTTAATATGGACCCTACTTATATACTGAACGATTATACCTACATGCCTTACAGGCAATTTTATGCTGGTATTACGGGTGAGCTCGCAACACAACACTCTACTGTAATAAGAAACAACTATAGCATTCCACAAACTGTTAATTGCATCTATACGGCAAATGAAATAACTACGAGTACTTCTCTCAGTAGCGGCGTGCCAATACCAATAAGCATTGCCGCAATGGATACACAGAGCATATCGTTCCCGATGTATCCTGTTTCTTTTACAGCTTCCGGCGCAGATGATAAGGTGATCTTTGAAAACAAATATTATTTCCAGCATATAGCTAATGATACTATTACTAATGATACTATAGTCAGAGACCAGGTATTTGATAATTATCTTGCGTATGACGACGGTACGGCAGAAAAAAGCTACTATCTCAAATTATCCGCAACAACACCGGGGGAAATAGCAATAGAATTTCATCTCAACCAGCCCGACACCTTGCAAGGATTGGCGATATATTTTGGCAGGCAAATACCGCTGGCGAGCTACAAATTTTTTAATCCTATCGTATATAAAGGTTTAGGCGGAATAAC
>DATNFP010000149.1:0-6873 GCA_035606335.1 Flavipsychrobacter sp.
GTTTAATAATTCGCACGTGAATTGGCAATTGGTTGGCATTATTACAGGTGGCGGCCCAAGCTCAACAGGCCTTAATCCCACAGTAGTGAGAACCAATTGTTATGACGGGATATTTGATGGTGTCAGGGTTTCTGTTTTTAATGATTGGATAAAGGAAACTATCAGCAGTTTTAAGATGAAGGAACCATCAACAGATGTCGAAATGAAAAAAAGATATTATTGACTCTGATATTGTGCTACACTGTGTTGTATGCATAGAAAGCAAAAATGAACCATTTGATTATTTATTGGCTAGTATCAGGTATTAATAGCTACAACTCGGTCTAAAATATTGAAATGATCAAACAGTAGATCCATGTCGTAGCTATTGTAATTAAATCATTATTAAAAACGCATATGATTATTATCAGTTAATACCCAATGGAGAATTGTTGCTTAGTAAACTGTTTATTTTCGATTTCATCAACTAATGCCGCTGCATAATCCTCATAGGATATTTTACTTTCACCATTATGATCAAAGACCATCATATTTGCAATTCCGAGTCTATATTTACCAGTGCGTTCGCCAGGTGCAACAAACATCGCGGGGCTGAAATAAACCCAATTTAAGTCCGATCTTTTTATATAATCAAGGACTCTGCCGTGACTATATATATCTGGCTTCCATTCTTCTGGAACCTGATCCATAAGAGGGCTGTTCATTGCCCTTACACCAGGCATTACTTCACTATTACCGGCGCCACCAACAAATATTACTCTTTTGTCTGTTTGCCGTTCCAATGCAGCAATTAAATTCTGGTTGGCCTTTTCAAATTGTTCGGTTCCCCCTACTGCTGAAATCGCTGAAATGATAACGTCTTGTTCCTTTAACAATGCAGGCAATGCCATTTCATCCAGCAAATCTCCTTTAATAACTTTTAAGTTTGGATGTACGGTCATTAGTGCGTCAGGGGTTCGCTGCATTGCAACTACTTTATATCCCTTATCCAAAGCTTCTTTTAAAATACGTTGTCCAATATTGCCTGTGGCGCCAATTAATAGAATCTTCATTTTAGATATTTGTGCTTGAATTAGTAACCATTGTAATTTTTATTGCTTCAATTTAAATTAATCAACTACGGAACCGCAGGATACATTGATGGTTGTTGCAGTCATTGCACTAGCGCCGTCTGAAGCCATGAAGACGGCTACATTTGCTACTTCAGCAAGTTTGGGCAAGCGTTTCAGCTGAGTAAAGCTTTCCATAAGACCCTGGAATTCCCGGTGTGATGGCATACCTATTGCCTTTGCGTGCAGTCCATATACTTCGGTAATGGTCTCGGTCTCCGGAATGCCATCTGCTCTAATGCATATTGCTCGTACACCAAATCTACCAAGTTCAGCAGACAGCATACGATTAAGCGATTCCAACGCCGCCCATGACGGTGCCATACCACCAACAAATGGTGCTGCAATACTGGATGGTATAGCCGTAATAGATAAAATAACACCAGATCCCTTCTCTATCATATTGTGTGCAGCAGCTCTTGCTGTGAGCAAGTGCGACATAGTATAGGTTTTGATAGGAAGATTAAAATTTTCTATTGGCAATTCTAACAATGGAACACCCTGTATACCTGTTTGTGGAATTGCTATAGCATTAAAGGTGATATCAACTTTACCTTCCCTGGCTATTAATGCTTTCATATGGGCATTTATCTCCTGCTCATTGAGCGCATCTACTCTTGCGATCTCGGCTTTTCCACCAGCCAAAATAATTTTTTTTTGTACGGCTTCTAATACTTCCAGGCTACGGCCTGTTAAATACACTTTTGCTCCCTCACTTGCGAAAGTACGAGCCACTGTACTACCAATAGCGCCGCCTGCGCCATAAATTACTGCGATCTTGTTTTTTAACTGCATGATTGTTTGTTTTTATTATTTATTAAAAAAATGATTTAAATAAATGCGCCTGGTGCTTACGCACCAAAACCATATGAGCCTATTTCAGTAATATCCATAACAACGGCAGGTTCCTCATACCGGCTTTTAATATTGGCCTGGAAATTCCGAAATGCAGATAGTTCCGTCAACGAGTAAGCGCCCTCATTGTCGTGAGATACAAGGTGTACGAATGTTTGCCCATCTTCCAGTTTGTAGGTTGCATAGCGCAAGGCCTTCGGCTGTTTTTCTTTTAACTGCCGGTATACTTCTTTTATTAGTGCCTCATTTTCTGCCACTTTTTCCTTTTTTACTTTGTACCGAATCATTCTTTTTTTCATGATCTGTTTTAATAATTGTCTGACAAAATTAGACCATATATACACTTGCATAGGGTGTAAATTTAGACATATAAAGGACGGTATTTGGACAACTTTTTTATATCTTTGTACAAACTATGTTTATATGAAACAGTTGTCAGTGCTCGTTCCGGAATGCCACACCAATCTTAGCAGCATTGTTCTTACGTATGAAATACTGCTTGCGGCAAATGAGTACTATGCTCGCCTTGGCAAAAAGCCTGTATTTAATATTCAGCTGGTCAGCAACGTTAAGACGGCCGTTTCACACAACGGCTTGTTTGCAGTGCACCCGAGCAGGAGTATTAAAGACAAATATGCGGCTGACCTTGTAATTATCCCCTCGGTCGATGAGCATTTTGATGTATCACTCAAACGAAACAAAGACCTAATAAACTGGATAAAGCAGCAGTATATAGCAGGTGCAGAGTTAGCAAGCCTTTGTACAGGCGCCTTTTTGCTGGCTGCCACAGGCATATTAAAAGACAGGCAATGTTCCACACATTGGCGGGCGGGCGATGAATTTAGGCGACAGTTCCCCGATGTCCACCTCGCTACCGAGAAGGTGATCACTGATGAACATGGCATCTATACTGCCGGTGGTGCTATATCTGCAATGAACCTAATCCTCTATATCATAGAAAAGTTTTACGATCGCGAAACGGCTATTTATTGCGCCAAGATATTCGAGATAGACATAGAACGCAATTCGCAATCACCGTTTATGATTTTTGAAGGGCAAAAAAAACATGGGGACGAACAAATAAAAAAAGCGCAGTTATTTATGGAAGAAAATTTTAGCGGAAAAATTGTGATGGAAGATCTGGCATCTAAATTCTTTATCGACAGGCGTAATTTCGACCGTAGATTTATCAAAGCTACTGCCTATACAGCCGCCGAATACCTACAACGTATAAAAATAGAAGCAGCAAAAAAAAGCCTGGAGACTACGAGAAAGAGTATAACAGATGTGATGTATGATATAGGCTACTCCGATACTAAAACATTCCGCAGCACCTTCAAAAAAATCACTGGCTTGTCGCCAATTGAATACCGCAGCAAGTATAATAGAGAAGCTGCGGTACTATAAAGCAGAGTCCTGTATCAAAAATATTGGTGTTTAAAAAAATTGCATTATTATCTACCAACATGAGGGATAGCAACGGATACCCGCCAGCAGAATGTATAACTGTCCCGAAAAATGCACTTTGAAAATAATTTACTTCGAACAGAGCAGGATAAATGAAACGGTTCGGTGCATTTATTTAATTAGTAATGAGATTAGAAGAAAATAAAAAAAGGACAAAATGAATATTACTTCAATTTGTCCTTTAAAGTCGGGATGACTGGATTCGAACCAGCGGCCTCTTCGTCCCGAACGAAGCGCGCTACCGGGCTGCGCTACATCCCGATTCAGGAAGAAGCAAAGCTAAGAATTCCAGTGCAAAGTTTTTAAATTATCGCTCTACCAGTATTGGTTCAGGTATTTCAAAATTTATATTGAAATATTTTCTGAAGATGGATTGCCTATGGATATCTGATTTTATTGTTTGTGGATACTTGATACCATCTATAGTTTTTACGATGCGGTTATTTACAACACTTATCCTGCCTTCGGCTGTGGGCAAGGAGCACATCAGGCTGCGCACAAATGCTGAATCAGGAGATGTTTGCTGATAATCGTTCATGTCTGCAAAGTCCTGCAGCTTGTGTGGAATCAATGTAAAAATATATTCAGGCTGGAAAATCTTTCTTCCTTCGTTCCATTTTTCTACGCTCATGTATTTCTTTCCATTTACGTAGATATTATCCATGATGCGGTATTTATTTCTTCCGTCGCTTTGCACACGCCCACAATCTACGGCAAGTGGCTTTAGTGAAAAATCTCCGAAGCCAACGTCTACCAGCCATTTGGTATCAGCAACTTCCACAGCAAGCGCCATGTGGTCGAACTCGTGACCATAACCTCCTTTTGCGCTTGTTACTCTTCCTGAGATCATAGAAACAGTAAAGCCAAGTGATCTAAGTAATTCACAAAACAGGCTATTCAGCTCGTAGCAATAACCACCACGATTGTTAATAACTACTTTGTTATAAATAGTCCGAAGATCCAGCAATACCGGAATCTTATAATAAATGTCCAGATTTTCGAAAGGAACATTAAAAATATGCTGGCGCTGCAGCTTTTGAAGTGTGAGTAAATCCGAAGCTGCTTTTCCTGAGTAATTAATCCGTTCCAGAAAGCGATTGGTCTCTATAATCATAAGATACGTTCTATTTATCTCTAAGATTATTTGAACAATACAAAAATAATGCCTCATAGACTTAATGTCAATGATGCATTTTAAGAAAAAAATATGTATATTATACTATATGGATTCCTGCCAATTCTTTCGGCCTTCGCCTGCATTTACGTGGCGTTCACTATGGTAGGAAGAACGCACCAAAGGGCCGCTCTCTACATAATCAAGGCCCATCTCGTAGCCCTTTTCACGATAAAAAGCAAATTCATCGGGATGGACAAAACGGATAACCGGCAAGTGTTTGGGAGTGGGTTGTAAATATTGACCGAGAGTCAGCACATCGCAGCCATTTTGTGCCAGGTCCTGCATTGTTTGTAATACTTCATCCTGTGTTTCACCGAGGCCAAGCATCACACCACTTTTTGTGCGCATACCGCCATCTTTCAACCTGCGAATAACTTCGAGGCTGCGATGATATTTGGCCTGGATACGTACCTGGCGTGTCAATCTTTCTACAGTTTCAAGGTTGTGAGAAACTACTTCGGGAGCAACATCGATAATACGCTGCAGGTTTTCCCATTGCCCTTTAAAATCGGGAATCAGAGTTTCAAGTGTTGTATCAGGATTTAAGGCCCGCACTGCCTTTATAGTATTAGCCCATATAATAGAGCCGCCATCTTTTAGTTCGTCACGATCAACAGAAGTAATTACTGCATGCTTTACTTTCATTAAGTTTATTGCTTCGGCCACGCGCTGAGGTTCATCCCAATCCACTTCTTCAGGACGACCGGTAGCTACCGCACAAAAACCACAAGAGCGTGTACATATATTGCCCAATATCATAAATGTAGCAGTACCTGCCCCCCAACATTCACCCATATTTGGACAATTGCCACTTTCACAAATAGTATGCAGCTTATGAGTGTCAACCAGGTTGCGCACATGACGATAGCCTTCGCCGGTGGGCAATTTCACACGCAACCAATTAGGTTTTTTAACGCGTGTTTCTGCACTATTATCTACTGAACTAATTACAGGCAACTCTTGCATAAGAAGTGCAAATTACAACCATCACCAACGTTTGCCAAATTGGAACGACAGATATAGGTCAACAAAGTAAGGGACTGCTTTCTGGCTGGCCATCAACGGAACATTTTGAGTATATATTTCGCCACTGATACCTGTTTCCACAGCCAGCACAGTTTTTCTATTGGTTGAGAAGTCAAAATGCAAACCTGTTTTGGCTTGCAGGCCGGGAATAACCTTTATCTCACTAAGCCCTTTAGAGAAGCCCGCACTGCCTACAATGTTGGTCTGGGAAAGGAATGCGCTACTGTTTGAATCTGAATATTTTATTGTTTCAGGACTATTATTAACGATAGCATTTATATAATAAGGTTTTAATAACCCCACAGCAAGGCCACCCACGCCTACCCAATGAATTGATACCGTACCAGGATCTGGCTTGCCTGCTATCATTTTTCTAAATCCATAACCAATCTTAAACGTATAGAAGTTATTGATCTTACCATAAATAAAAGGAGTGGGTTTATTGCCACTGTATGGGTCAAGCTGAGTGTTAGTGCTTTTTACTTCCTTAGGGCTTTTCTTTTCGCTAAATTCAAGTTGCCAAAGCTTAATGTCGTAAAACATATCGCTATGTCTTTCGTCTTCACTTTTTACGTTCCCTTTATCAACAAAAATGCTCCAGCCGTCAGTGTTGAGGCGGGCGCCAAAACTAAACTCGTGATGAATGGGTTTTGGTCTTTTTATGATAGTTCTTACCGGAAGCCTGTGAGGTTGTGATAACTGATTAGCCGGCGACGTCCCATTTGAATCACTACTGATAGTAGTGATCTGCGCATCGCTGTAAACAACAGATATTGCGCATAAAAACAAGATCAATACAAACGACTTAAAATGGCACCTCATAAAATAATTGTCCACTTGGTAAATATCAAAATATGATTTATGTACATATTGATATTCTATAGTAAGTTACAAACTTTATTTCAATCAATTAAATACATCGTAAATTTAACAGAAATAATAGTAAGGATGACATCAAAAATTCTGTACCAGGGTGGCTTAAGAACGCTCTGCACTCATATACAATCGGGGTCTACCATAGAAACAGATGCCCCCACTGATAACCGGGGAAAGGGAGAAAGGTTTTCACCTACCGACCTTGTGGCTACAGCCTTAGGAACATGTATTGTAACCACGATGGGCATAAAAGCCAATGACCATAACATAAATATTGACGGTACTGAATGTGAAGTAGAAAAAATAATGGCCTCTAACCCAAGACGAATTGCTGAGGTGAAAGTGAATATAAAATTCCCCAAA
>DATNFP010000150.1:0-12901 GCA_035606335.1 Flavipsychrobacter sp.
ATTTTCGGCTGCGATAGCACATACTTTATCTAATGCAGCCTGTAGGCTTTCGGGAGAACGATCTTCTTCACTATATTCCATTCCTGGATATCCTGGCAGATAGGATTCAGGGAAACAGATTATTTCTGCCTGCTCCTTAGCTGCATCTTTCACCAGTTTTTCCAGCCAGAATAAACCATCATTTATTGATCTCGGGAATGAAGGAGACGCTAAAGCTATTTTCATGATGACAAAGGTAAAAAAGCTTCAATTGTCATTCATATGTTTTGTGCAATGTCAAAAACTTCTTTAGATATTAATGTTGCAAACGCTAATCCTTGACATCCTCATTATAAACGGAGATGAGTTAGGGAAAAAACTAGAATGATGTATCTTTAATATGATACTTCGTTACTAACCAGGCCATATATGGAGCGTTTCGACTCAACAGAAAGGATAGGCGTAAATCACGTGGAAAATATTTTCTTGTCTGACTTTAAGTGGATTCCTAGAAAAATCTTAGAATCAGACATTGGGATTGACATGGAAGTTGAAATATGCAAAAAAGAAAAGTACACAGGGCAGCTAATTGGGATTCAGATCAAATCGGGAGAAAGTTACTTCAAAGAAACTTCATTTGGTGAAGTGATATACCGGGGTTCGTTAATCCATCTTGAGTATTGGCTTAATCACAGCTTACCAATCATTATCGTATTACATAATCCTAAAACGAATAAGACAATATGGCAAAAAATAGATGAAAGTACCATAATCCACACCAAAAAAGGTTGGAAAGTTAAAATACCTACCAGTCAAGATTTAGCGCTATCCTGTAAAGAAGACCTTGAAAATTTGAACAAATATCCTCTTTACTACCAAAGGTTACAGAGACTTGCCGTACATAAAGAATTGATGCAGAGTATAGCAGATGGGGAAAAAATTGTTGTTGAGGTTGACGAGTGGGTTAACAAAACCATTGGCAAAGCTACTATTCAGATCAAATTGGTAGGTGCACTATATACCGAAACTATACTAAGCAAAGGAGATTACATCCACTTTCACAATGTGGAAGACTTAAAAATATTGTTTCCTTGGGCTGACTTTACGACTGACGAAGAATATTATGATGAGCATATGCAGGATGAGTTCATTTCTGAATACGGAGTATATGACTCTGAAGAAGGAGGATATATTGGAACAAGCATTAGCTATGAAGATTTTAAGTCTGGCCTTCCTGCTATCAGGGCTATACCAGATGGGAGCGGTGAAATACAAACCTATCGCTTAGAACTATTATTAAATTCTCTAGGAAGGTCATTTTTAGAGATAAACAATTACCTTGACTTTGGATTGCAAATAAATCTGCTTCTGTAATGCAATATGCTTACATCAAAGGCGTGAGAAGTGGGCTTGCTCAAAATGTGAAAATATCAAATACATCATTAAATACACAAGAGCTTGAAAGATTGCAAGATTTGAGATGAAACTGTAGTTTAAATCTAACTTGTATTTAAATGAAAAAACGATTAGTACAAGACAGCTTGTATAACCTTTTGGACCAAGAGAGATTTAACGAAGCAAGAGAGCTGCTATTATCTGTACAAACTGACAAAGTATTTTCGGATGACGATTTTATCTTTCAATTAAACCTCATCACGATTCTGATAGATATAGGCAGAGAAAGCTTTACCGAAAGCGATTTAACAAAAGCTATCAGTTTTTACGAATCAAATGAGAAAAAAATATGCACTTTTATTTCTCTAGCAGACTATTATTATAATCTCGCTAACGCCAAACAAGGTTTAGCAACAATTTTTTATAAGGAAAATAAAGGAGTGCATCCAATCGACATAATAAAAGAAAAGCTACAAGAACCAATAAATCTTTTTTGGTTGGCATCAAAACACGTAGCTAATAATGATAGTTTGCTGCACCGAATATTAGTTAACCTTTCTAGTTCATTAGTAAGTATTGGTAGGATCGTTGAGGGTATCCAGTTTTTAGATTTGGCATTAAATAATAATTCCAATTACCCACAAGCGCTTATCTCAAGAGCAATTAATCTAGAATATTTGAGCGAGGTTACTAATTGTAGTATTACAGTAGCTCTTTTTATTCAAATATATAATGGATATCAAAAAGGTATTGAAACGAATGTTTTGCCATCATCTATTTTCAACAGAAGTATTATTGGAAGGAATAAGGCATTGGATGTAATTCAAAGAAAAGGTTTTGATATTAACAATATAGCTAAAGAACTTAAAGAGACTGAACAGGAGTTTAACAATCATACCTCTTTCCGTAAATTTTGCATTCTAAATTTTCTGACGTTAAATGAACATAGTATTTACTGTAATTGTGTTGCTACGGAAAAAGATGACCTCCGAATTGGTGTTGGTCATGGAATGTTTAAAAAAGAATTTATAGTCAAATTAGAATTGCTTCTGAATCGTATTAAGTCTGAATTTGCTTTCGCAAGATGGGTATATTTTCAATCAGTATTTAATATAGCTGAAATTGACTTTGATATGAAGTTTTCCGAATTGTTTGATGCAGAGACTATAAATCCACAAACGGAAATGTTACGGTCAGCATTTAGAATTTGTTACGGTATTTTGGATAAAATTGCTTTAGGGTTATGCAAGTTATATCAATTGGATTCCAAAAGAATTTATTTTGAAACATTTTGGGATGAACCCGTGAGAAAAGAACAAATTAAAAGCAAAAAGAATATTCATTTAAATGCCCTTTATAGTATTGCTTGTGATTTAAATAAAAGTTCAGGAGAACTAAAACATTTTAAAAATTGGAGAAATAAATTAGAGCATAATCTGCTTGTATTAAAAAACAGAAATGAAAAGAGCAAAGATATTTTCAAAATTTTTGAAGATACTGAATTCGTGGCAGTAGCTGATACAAAAGAATTTGATAATGCAACCCTGCATTTGCTACAATTAACTAGGGCGGCAATATTCAGTTTCGTTTATTGTGTTCGTCTGGAAACTATTGAGAGCCCTAACGCTCAATCTAACATAAGCGAAATAAAATTAGGATTTAAATAAACAAACAATTGAGATTACATCTTGTGATTTAGATTCTAATGTGGGAAACTATTGTCCATTATTGCAGCGCAACATTGTTACAATTCCTCAAATGACATTCTAAGTAAAATGGAAAAAAATCCCCTACATAAACAAATTCTTCTAAAAAATGTTGGTCATTGCGTGGATGGTGATGATTCGAGTGTTGTGCCTGTGCTCAAAGATCGCTTCGTACACAAGGCCTTTTTGCAATTTGAATATTATATTAAAAAAAATTAGCTTTAGCGCTGGAGATATGATATAAACATATCTCAAAACGACAATCGTGAAGATACTTTTAGTATATCCTGAAATGCCTGATACGTTCTATGCTATGAGGCATTTTATGAAGATAGTAAATAAGAAGGCGGCCTACCCTCCCCTGGGTTTGCTGACTGTGGCGGCATTGTTGCCGGAGGATTGGGAGAAGAAGCTGGTGGATCTGAATGTGAGGGCACTTAGCGATGAAGATGTATTGTGGGCTGATTATGTATTTCTTTCGGCTATGAATGTGCAGGAGGAATCTGCGCGTGAGGTGATCAGGCAGTGTAAAGAGCTCGGGGCGAAGATAGTTGCAGGAGGTACACTATTTACGCATGAGTATTCCCGCTTTGATGATATAGACCATTTTGTTTTGAATGAAGCGGAAATAACACTTCCGCTTTTCCTGAGCGACCTGGAAAAACAACAACCCAAACACTTATATAAGACACCTGAATTTGCCGATGTGGAGCAATCTCCGTTGCCTGCATTTGAGCTGGTGGATAAAGGGCAATACCTGTATGATATAGTGCAATACTCGAGAGGCTGCCCCTATATGTGTGACTTCTGCGATGTTACTGCACTGCTGGGAAGGCGGCCACGCACCAAAAGCGCTGAGCAAATAATAGCAGAGCTGGACGCTATCAATAAAAACAGCAATATTCAATTAGTGTTATTTGCCGATGACAACCTGATAGGCAATAAGCGGATACTAAAAGCGGAACTGCTACCGGCGCTTATAGCATGGAGAAAAAAGAATAATCCAAAATTCTATTTTTCGACACAGCTTACTATTAATCTTGCAGATGATGAAGAACTGATGCAACTGCTGATAGACGCCGGGTTCAGGCATATCTTTATTGGGATCGAAACACCTTCGGAAGAGAGCCTGAAGGCTTCGCATAAGAACCAAAACCTGAAGAGAAACCTGATGGATACCATACATGAAATACATAGCAAGGGCTTTATTATTTCGGGTGGATTCATTGTGGGATTTGATACGGATGATGAGCGGATCTTTCAGCGGCAAATAAACTTTATACAGGAAAGCGGCATACCGCTGCCAATAGTGAATATACTGAAAGCACCGCCGGGGACCGAGCTATACACAAGAATGAAATTTGAAAAACGTTTATCGAAACCATTTGCATTTACTGAAGGAGATACCAACATTATCCCTGTGATGGATGCGAATGTGCTCTTTAATGGCTTTATAAAAGTGATAGATAATATCTACACACCTGCAAAGTCGTACGAACGGCTGATACAATTCTTTAAAACCTATCAATTCCCAAAAAATAACTTAAGAATAAAAGAAAGCTATGAGTGGAACCAGGTAAAAATGCTGTGGCTTGTGATCGTGAAACTTGGAATACGCGATAGCAATCGGAAATATTTCTGGAAACTGCTTGGCTGGAGCCTGAAGAACAACAGGAAGATGCTTGACAAATCGCTTTTTTACAGCATTATGATCTACCAAATGCATCAAACTTATAAGACCATTCATCAAAAAGCAGTTGAGGAAATGACCCATTTTCATGAATATGTTGCTTCGCCGTTTGAGGATGTGTTGCAGTATTAGTAGAAGTTTATTTCCCTTTTATCTTCCTCAATTCTGTTATTAAACAATCACAAATACATTAATCTAAAAAATATCTTTAAAAATATTGCGTAACTTGAAAGTTACATGTAAGTTTGTGTAACTTAAAAGTTACTTATTTATGAATAACACGATAGCACACACATTGTTTTTTAACCAGTCGCAAGAAGATGTATGGGACTACCTGACAAAACCGGAACTGATAGAACTATGGCTGATGAAAAATGATTTTCAACCCATAGTAGGCCACCAATTCAATTTCTGGACAAAACCATTGCCTCAAATGGATTTTGATGGAACTGCATACTGCACTGTATTGGAAGTTGTCCCTTTTAAAAAACTTTCCTATTCATGGAAGGGCGGTCCCGGTCAGGGCAAGATAACACTTGACTCAGTTGTGGAATGGACATTGGTACCAAAAGATAACGGAATGGAACTTCAACTAGTGCATACAGGATTTAAGGAGATAGCAAACATGATGATCTATCCTGCAATGAATGACGGTTGGCTGAAAAACATGAAAAAGATAGGAGAACTTCTAAACACTGCAAAAAATGGCACAACCAACTCTTGACGCCTTCCAGGTAATTGCCGACCCAAGCAGAAGACAGATGCTGCGCCTGCTGTCGGAAAACAGCCTGACGATAAACAGCCTGGCAGAAAACTTTGACATGAGCCGCCCAGCAGTATCGAAGCATATAAAAATATTGCACAGTGCGGGGTTTATCTCCATACAGGATATTGGCAGGGAAAGGTACTGTATGCTAAAACGTGATGGGTTTGACAAGCTGCAGGAATGGATAGACTTCTTTGATAAATTCTGGATCAGCAAGCTTAAAAAACTTGAAAATATTTTAAACCAAAAAAACAAACACTAATGGAACAGAAAAATTATCATTGCAGCATAGCTGCAAACATTACAGCAGACCAGGCCTATGCAAATATTGCCAACGTAGGAGCATGGTGGGCAAAAAGCTTTAATGGAAAAGCATTAGAAACCGGTGACACTTTTACAGTACAATTCGGGGAAACGAATGTTGCTTTTGAAATAGCAGAAGCCTCTCCCAATAAAAAAGTAGTGTGGAAAGTAACCGATTGCAATCTACATTGGTTGAATGACAAAAAGGAATGGAAGGACACTAATGTAGTATGGGAAATATCCACAGCTAATAATAAGACCCAAATAGATATGGTACATGAAGGTCTGACCCCTGAAGTGGAATGCTATGAGGATTGCAAGAAAGGATGGGACGAGCACATAAGCGATAGCCTATTTAAATTAGTGACAGGAGGTGTGGGTAAACCGGTTTAAAAAGCAGAGATTAAATATCAAAACAAAAGCCACTTTGAGAGCGGCTTTTGTTTTGCAAATTCTTTGCTATTTACCCAGGTATACGGGCAATGTATTTAGCCATTTCCTTTATCTGGCTTACTACCTGCTCGTTGGTAGGCTTACAATTCTTCGCTTTGTTGAAGTATATTTTTGCCGATTTGAAATCGCGTCTTTGCATGGAGATGCTCGATAGTTGCAAGTATGCTGTTGCTTCGTTGTCTTTGTCGGGCAAGCCAATTTTCAGTGCTTTACGCAGGTTTTCAGCAGCTTCTTTTGTATTGCCTTTTCGGTAAGCTATGGAGCCAAGCTGCAGATATGCTGTGCCTTCATATTCTTTTTCAGGCATACCGGCTTCCAGTCCTTTACGTAGGTTGGCCTCTGCCTTATCGAGGTCTTCGTCCATAGTGGAGAAGTTGGCCTTGAGCATGTAGTATGATGAGCGGATAGGCTTATATAACAGGTTGGGATATTTCACCTTATTAAGCAACTTTTGTGCGCCTTCCATATCACCGTCTTCAATATAGCCTTGTATAAGCGTCATTGGGCCGAGCATAAAGTATGCGGCGACAAAAATCAAAGATATAAGAATGGGTATCCAGGCCACCCACCAGGTGACTTTAAAGCCCAGCAATAAACCCAAAAGAAATAAAACTATTGCAATAGGTATGCGATAAGAAACTAAAAAACGACGAAAATTCATGCTTTAAAATTGGTGTGCAAAGATACATTATTCATTTTGGAGGTAACCCTGATTTTTATTATAAGTCTTCTTCCCTCTCCAACATCAATAAACTATGCTGTGGAACTATATAATATTTTTCGCCTTCGTACAATACTTCTGTTGCACCGCTAATAAGAAATATGGCTAAATCGCCTTCATGAGCCTGCAGAGGGATATATTTTACCTTTTCCTGTGGCTCTTTCCAGGGTTCGTCCTCCTCTGCTATTGCAGGTATGGGATAACCGGGGCCAGTCTTCACAATGTAGCCGTGCTGTACCTTTTCCTTTTCCTGCACACCGGGAGGCAGATACAGGCCGCTACCGGTGCGCTCATCGGGTTTTACAGGTTTTATCAATACCCTATCGCCAACTATTATTAATTTCTTCCATTTGTTTTCGGACACCATCAAACGCATAATTGAATCACGCAAAAATATGCCTTTAGATAAAGGGAGCCTATAAATGATAACTATTGAGACTTATTTTTGCTGGAAGTTTTTCTCATGAAACATACGGATTGGTATAAAAGCTGGTTTGGGTCTCCCTATTATAAAATACTTTACGAGAACCACGATGATCTGGAAGCACAGGCTTTTGTAGAGAATCTTATCAATTATTTACAACCGCTTCCCAACAGCACTATGCTGGATATTGCCTGCGGAACAGGACGCTTTACCAAACAGCTTGCTGAATATGGGTATGATGTGATGGGAATAGACATATCGCATGCAAGCATAGAAAAAGCAAAGACAATGGAGCGTGAAAACCTGCAATTTTTTGTTCACGACATGCGCTTCCCTTTTTATATTAATTACTTCAATTACGCATTTAATTTCTTTACCAGCTTTGGGTATTTTGAGCATAACAGAGATCACTTGATGGCAGCCAAATCTTTTGCGGCAGGATTAGCAAAAGACGGGATACTTGTTATAGATTATCTGAATAAAGAAGAGGTATTACTGAACCTGGTGCGGGAAGAGATGATTAAGCGCGGGACCTATACATTTCATATTAAAAGGGTATTCGAAAAAAATCATATCTACAAGCAAATAGAATTCATAGATGCCGATGGGCAAAAAAGAAGCTATACCGAAAGTGTAGCAGCATTTTCTTTAGCTGATTTTATCCAGATGTTTAAAAAGGCGGGATTATCGCTTATCAGCACGTTTGGGGATTACAGGCTAAACACATATCATCCTGTCGATTCACCACGGATGATAATGGTTTTTAAAAAATAATTAGCTTATCTCTTATTTTTTTGAATATAGTTTTCCAATTCCTGTTTTGAAGAATTGTAGCTGAAGCTATTTTCAAGGCTTGAATAATTCTGCGGATCTACGGTTTGCCCGTAAGCAAATTTTGCAAAATCTACCTTGCTAGCTTCAAAATTGAGCCAGGTCATCATTACGCTTACCTGTTCGGTTGATAAAGATTTTGTGTTAAGGGAAGACTTCATCAACTTTAGCTTATCGGTGTCGGTGAGTTTATCATTTACCTTCTTTTGCAGCCTGTTCACTTCGGACTGGCTAATTGTCCCGGGGTAATTTGCTGGTTGGCTGTTGTTACCATTGCTGTAAACATCATTGCCTGTGGAATTAACCGGAGGTGGAGGAGGTGGCGCTGTGTTATAAGCGTAGGTATTAGGATCTCCTTTTGAAATAGTTATATCTCCACTCTGCACATCTGCAACGCAGTCGAGCAAAACGCCATCTTCAACATGTATCTTGCCTTCGTAAACAAGGTCTGCGTTTCCACCACCCCTTCTTCCAGATGAAGAATACGCATAAATCTTTATACGGTGCTTCCCTTCAGGAAGATCGCCAACTGTTACAGACCTGCCATGCTTTTTGTAATAACGACCGTCAACAGCTATCATTACCGGTGAATTATCGCTAAGGCTCACTCTTACTAATCCCTGCGCGAATAATTCAGGTACCGCACCTAATACCATGATGATTAGGAGAAAAAGCTTTTTCATACACGCTAAAGTATTGTTTTTGAATATAAATGACTCAACAGCTATGCCATGGTTTAATATAAAATTACGAAAAGTAATTTTTAACATTGTTTTAGTAATAAAGCACAGATGATGCCTGTAGAAACTGCAGCATTTAATGATTCAGCACCACCAATGCGCGGGACGGTGATCTTATGGGAAGCTTTCTTCATTAAATTTTCGGATACCCCATGCGATTCATTACCAATAATTAAAATACCAGGATTTAGTTTGGGCAAAGTATATATGTTTTCGCCATCAAGGGTGGCTGCCAATACAGGTACTTGTGCGCCTGATATGAATTCATTCAAATCGACTTTAATAGTATTTACTCTTAAATGTCCTCCCATAGCTGATTGCACTACTTTGGGATTATATACATCCACGCAATCAGGAGAGCAAGCTATATTCTTTATTCCAAACCAATCGGCAATACGTATGATAGTGCCCATATTGCCAGGGTCTTGTATGTTATCTAAAGCAATGCTCCATCCGTTTGCTGAAACCGGTTGCGGGGCAGGAATGTCAACAACAAGCATTACCTGATTGGGAGTTTGCAAGGCAGACAAAGACTCAAGCTCAGATTCTTTTACAATGTATAAGGGCGTTTCGGGATGCCTGCTGATAAGATCATTATGTTGATCGGCCCAATCCTGAAGCGCAATAACCATTTGTATGGCAGCCTTTTCATTAAGCCATTCCCTTACAATTTTATCGCCTTCAACAATAAAACTATTATGTAGTTTACGGTATTTTTGGTGCGTTAACGACCGAATATATTTATTTTGCGCCTTTGATAACATTGAGTACAAAGCTATATTAATTGGACTAACCTACTACATGAGCAGCAGAACACCAGTTTATTCAATAAAAACATTTCTTGCATTAGTAACCCTGCTGGTAATTGCATGTTCTGCCTGTAACACTACAAAACTTGTTAAAGACAATCAATACCTCCTGCGCAGCAATACGGTAAAATTAAAATCAGATAAACCTATTACCAGGAAAGGAGAACTAAAAAATAACCTGCAAAATATAATATTACAGAAGCCTAATACATATGCACTAGGTGCATTTCCATACAAGTTGTGGCTCTATAATGCACGCCACAGTAAGTTTGAAAAAGATACAACCAATTTTGAAATAAAATCAAAAACCGTTGAAAAGCCGGTAATCTATGATAGCTCATTAATGAATACAGCCGGCAGAAATATGAAAAGCTACCTGTATAACCAGGGCTATTTTTATGCAATTGTAAAAGACTCCGCAAGATTCAGGAATAAAAGAGCTTATGTAGCTTATGATATACAGATGGGCAGTAATTACCTTATTAATAAGGTAATAGATAGTGTTGATAATACTGACAATGGCATAGATGCAGCAGCAATATTAAAAATAATGCAGGATGCACAAGATCAATCTGTTTTGCAAAAAGATGCAGAGTTTACCAATAACATGCTTGAGGATGAGCGAAGCCGAATCACATCTCTTTTGCGGGATCATGGATATTATAAATTCTCGCAGGATAATATAACATTTCAACTTGATACTTTTAATAGAAACCCGTTGAAAGATGTTGACAATCCTTTTGAAAATGCTGTTGATTTTATAAGGCAACAAAGGAATGAAACAAAGCCTATACTTAATGTGTTAGTCATTATAAAGGATGAAGATGATACAATGACCTTTAAACGGTATTCAATTGGCAAAGTACAGGTTTATCCAGATTTTGATGACTCAAAGGATATAAGAGATAGTACAATGTTTCGGAAAGTGGATGGGAATGTCCTTTTTAAATATCATAAATATTATGTGAGAGAAAAAGTGTTATTAAAGCACATGTATTTATTGCCTGGCAGATATTATGCACAATCGGATTACGATAAGACGATAACGAAATTGAATGAGCTTGGTATTTTTCAATATCTCAGAGTTGTTTTTCATGAGCAAACACCTAACAGCACTGTTCTGGACTGCTACATACTTTTAAACTCTGCTAAAAAACATGATGCCACTATTAACTATGAAGTATCAAACGGATCAACCTATACTATTGGCAATGATGTAAGCTTAAATTTTAGAGACAGGAACCTGTTGAAAGGCGCTAACCTTTTTACAGCTTCTGTAACCGGGGGTGTGGAAGAAGTGTTTGATCAAAATCTTGGGAACACATTCTTTCAACATTTTTATACCCTTACACAATACTATGGGTTTAATACCAGCATAGATTTCCCAAAATTTATCGCTCCCATCGCGGCATCTACATTCACCAATAGCAACTTGCCGCATACTATTATAGGCGGTGGCAGTAACCTTATTGACAGGCTCAATTACTTTACACTGGTAAACACCAATGCGAACTTTACATATAGCTGGCGAGAAACACCCACAAAAACATGGACATTGTCTCCAGCATTTATCAATATCATCAGGCTACCGTATGAATCTGACTCATTTAAAACGCGATTAGATTCAAATCAATTTTTAAAGGATAGCTATAAACAAAATTTTATTGAGGGTGAAAACATTTCATTCACTTTTTCAAACCAGGATAAAAAAGGGAGTCGTAATTATTCTTTTTTGAGATTAGGTTTTGAAGAAGCCGGAGCTGTATTAAGTGTTCTTAATGGCTTAGGAGGCGCATTAAATAATCTATATAACATTAAGTACGCGCAATATTTAAAATTTGATTTTGACGGCCGCCATTATTTTACCCGCCCTCACTCTACCCTTGCAGTACGATTTACCGGGGGTGTAGGTGTTCCATACGGACAATCAGATGCGCTTCCTTATATAAAACAATATTTTGTGGGCGGGGCATATAGTTTGCGTGGCTGGAGAATACGGACATTAGGGCCGGGTAGTTATTATGATCCAACCCAAATAAACAGCCCTAATTATATTGATCGTACAGGCGATATAAAGCTTGAATGGAATGCGGAATATCGTTTTGATATTGCGCAATTTGCATCAGGATCCGTAAAAATGAATGGTGCTCTTTTTGCAGATGCAGGAAATATATGGCTCGCAAAAAAAACAGATGGATTTCAAGGCGGTGAGTTTTTATTCAGCACATTAGGCCAGGACATCGCAACCAGCATAGGTACAGGATTGCGCTTTGACATTGCTGGCTTCTTTGTTTTAAGATTTGATCTTGCTTTCCCAGTAAAGAAACCTTACGTCTTTAGCAACGATGGTTGGGTGGTAAATCAGATCAGTCCATTTGACCCACACTGGCAAGCAGATAACCTGGTGCTTAATATCGCAATTGGTTATCCTTTCTAATAAAGTTGAAATTAGATTGACAATGCCCTTTTCTCTATCTTTGAATTATGCGTAATATAAAGATCATCGAGGTGAGATCTGAAATAGGAGCAGGCACCCGGGGCGCAAGCCTGGGTATAGATGCGATAAAAATAGCTGCCCTTGATTTCATGAGCAGTTTTTTTGTTCATTTTCCTTCGGAAGTAATAGAAACGGAAAATATCTTGCTATATGAACCTGTGGAATCGCCTTATGCAAAAAGAATTCAAGGCGTTTATACTATGTATGAACGTGTATCTGAAGCAGTTTGTGAAACTTTAAAATCAGGCCTCTTCCCACTTGTACTTGCTGGCGATCACAGCACTTCAGGCGGTACAATGGCAGGTATAAGAATGGCAAGGCCTAAAAACAGGTTGGGAGTAATATGGATAGATGCCCATGCGGACTTGCATTCACCTTATACTACCCCATCGGGCAATATGCACGGTATGCCAATCACGACTGCCCTGGCCGAAGATAACCTGGATAACCAAGTGCATCACCCTGACCATAAAACAATAGATCTTTGGAATAAACTAAAAAACATTGGTAAAATAACTCCTAAGATCTATCCTGAAGACCTTGTATATATCGGGTTACGGGATTTTGAAAAAGAGGAAGACTATTTG
>DATNFP010000151.1:0-5892 GCA_035606335.1 Flavipsychrobacter sp.
AAAGAGATATAAACTATTTAATTTCGTAAAAAACCAATAAACTATTTCTATGATGAAGAATCTACTTCTTTCAACCACAATTGTTATTGCCTTATTTTCTACAAATGCAAATGCGCAGCTACATTATGGCCTGACGTATACTGACACTTCTACCTATGCGTCTTTAAGCGGAGGAACAAGTATCAATGGTTCAACAGTGTGGAATAATAGTAACAGATTTTCCGTACCGATAGGTTTCCCTTTTGTGATGGATGGAAAAACAATAACCAATTTTAATATTGTTGCAGGCCGTATTATTGCTACTGATACAACCGGAAATGTTGAAGGATTTATATTGACAGATGCCAATCTTATTGATAAAGGGGGCTCAACAATCAGCTATG
This sequence comes from Flavipsychrobacter sp., assembly GCA_035606335.1. Lineage (GTDB taxonomy): Bacteria > Bacteroidota > Bacteroidia > Chitinophagales > Chitinophagaceae > DATNFP01. The sequence goes on from DATNFP010000151.1 coordinate 384, forward strand.
TAGTAACAGGCAGCCCCGGCAGCCGAATTTTTGAGGCTGAAATATATAATGCAGGATTTGCAGCTGAACAAGGCATTGATGGAACTTATAATGATTTTGTAGACTTGCAGATATGGTTATACGAGACATCAAATATTGCGGAGATACATATTGGTCCATCAATGATAAGCCATACAACTGGCTATTTTAAATACAATATGCCTGTGATAGGATATGCCACTAACTATAACGTGGACAGTGATATTTATTATAATGCCTATATTCTGGCCGGAAATCCTAAAAGTCCGAGTATAGATAGTATTAACAGAGCGCTTGGCGATACTACCGATGAGGCTTTATTGTTATACCCTCTAAGTGGTATGGTGTACCGTTTTGATCCGGAACCTGCTGCTGTACCCAATTTATTTTCACAAAACAGTTATCGGGTATACCCAACTATTTGTCAAAACGAAATAATAGTTACTAACTACCGTAATACTAAAACAGAATATACTATGGTTTCTATTAATGGTGCAGCAACAAATATTTCAGGATTGCTGCATAATGGGGATACACATATTGATGTTGCAACGTTGCCCACAGGCATGTATTTACTGCACCTTCAAAATGCCAATGGTTGCAGTGTACAGAAATTTATTAAACAGTAAATAGAAGTCAATAATCAATAATATCAGCCTTAATTGAAAACTTATTAAAGGTGTCACCCTTGCTTAGGGTTTCTATAGACCATTGAATTGATATTGACGCCCGCACCAATTGCTGCGAACACAATTGTGTCTCCCTCGTTCAAGACATGATTCTCAAGCCTTCTTTTAGAAAAGAGATCATATAAAGTAGGTAATGTTGCAACAGAACTATTGCCTAACCATGAGATAGTCATCGGCATGATATTAGCCGGCGCTTGTTTTATATCGTAGAGTCCATATAATTCTTTAAGAATGGCTTCATCCATTTTGTTGTTAGCCTGATGTATCAGTACTTTGTTAATATCCTGAATAGATAAACCAGCCTTTGTAATACAATCCTTAATTATACCCGGAACAATTTTCAGAGCATGTTCATAAAGTTTACGTCCCTGCATTTTTAAGAACAGTCTGCTACTCTTGTAATCCGGATTTGAAGATTTACCCATTTTCAATACATAGGCCAAATCATTGGAGTAAGACCGAGCGCAGTGTGCAAGGATGCCAGCCGGTTCATCGCTTTCCACAGCTGAAATGATGACCGCCCCTGCGCCATCTGCGTAGATCATGCTATCCCTGTCGTGCGGATCGATTATGCGTGAAAGTGTTTCGGCTCCAATCACCAATACAGTATTAGCACTCTTGCTTTGAATGTAATGATCTGCCTGAATCATTCCCTGTAACCAACCGGCACATCCAAATGGCAGGTCATAAGCAATAGTAGCAGGGTTACTAATACCCAAACGGTGCTTTACTTTTGCAGCCAGGGTAGGCACAAATTCGCTTCTTCCGCTATTTTCTCTAATGTCGCCAAAATTGTGAGCAACAATAATGTAATCAAGTTTTTCGCGATCAATATTAGCTGATTTTAGAGCTTCTTCAGCGGCAAAAAAAGAAATGTCAGAAGTAATGAGGTCGTCAGTAACATATCTTCTTTCCTGAATGCCGGTGATCTGTTCAAATTGCTGAATGATCTCTTCATTCTTTTTTTGTAACCTGGTACCATCCTGAGCATAAAAAGCATTGTCTATAAAATCTTCATTTGCTATCCTACGTGTTGGAATATAACTGCCACTACCAATAATTACAGAATTTCTGCCTCGATACATACAATTGTTTGCGATTAAACGATAACTTTTTCCAAGCACTTGGAATATGTCTGAATACGTTGTTATCCATGCAAATGGCCAAAGCTGAACAGTGAAGGTATGACAAAATGGGCTCAGATAATCCCTAAATATTTTATCAAATCTTACCAGCTAACCTGCATCAATTCATTTATCCAAAAATATTAAAAAAAAGGCCCGGATGTCCGGGCCTTGGGGGTCTGGTATAATCTAAAATTTTAAAAGCCCGGATTACTGAGGTCTTCAAATCGCGGGCACTTGGTTGCATCTGTAGCCTTTATGGCTTTCTTGAAATAACCCCTGATGTACAATGAAATTTCAAAACCGCCGACCCCTTGTGTTGCAGGTTTTAACGAGGAGTTATTTACATCGTAAGAGAGAGTAAGCGAGTAATTCAGGTAATCAATTTTAACTGTGGGGATCATCGCATCATGCATGCGATAAAATAAGCCACCATATATAATAAAGTTGTTATTGTTTGCTGTGCCAATGCTTTTCCAACTAACCATCCCACCACCTATAGTTTCCTGATAGGGCGCCTGGTTTGTGTAGTTGAAGTGAAACGTCAATGCTACCTGCGGATTTATACTATACTTGAGACCAAAGTTGCCACTCCACCTGGTATTTAATCGTATAAAGGCATTATCTCCGGTGAATGTTTGAGAAGGCTTTGTGATATGGTAAGCTGCAGCACCTATGTAATAGTTTACCTGATTATATTCTCCTAATGAACTATTAAGGCTTATGCCTGCGCCCAGGTCGTAATTCTGGACACTTTTGAAAGGCTGATTTTCCCCTGTTGGATTTGAAGAACTGAAACTACCGTTTATATACTGTGAGCTGAATGTCATTTTATTCATATCGACTGAACGCTGAATATAGCCACCAGTAAAACCTACGGATAAATAAGAAGAGTGCTTGTCCTCAAGAAATTTATTGTAATTGATTGCGGGATATACTTCAAAGCTGTTGAAATTAATGCTACCTGCACGATCGTAGGCGGCGCAAACTCCATAGCTAAGAAAGTCACCACCTTCGGAACTTAGGGATATACGTGACTCTGCCGATGCTAATGCCGTTTGGAATGGAACGGAGATATTGCTCCATTGTGTACGATAGTTAACGCCGGCCTTATAATCGCCACTGAAGATACCCGTGAGCGCAGGGTTGCGCAAAATGGCATTTTCATAAAACTGGGAAAAATGTATATCCTGTGCCTGAACTGTATTAACAGCACTTCCAGATAGCCACAATATTGAAAAAAGTAAAAAAATCTTTTTCATAACGTTATTACATTAAAAATGTTTTTAATCAGCGTACCAACGATATATCACCTTTATAACTTAGAGCTTGTCCAGTTTCACAAGTAGCTTCAATTACATAAACAAATACGTCCGGTTTCAATGGTTGTCCTTTGTAAGTGCCATCCCATCCGATAGACGGATTATTTAATGGAACATTCTCAGCATCGTAAACCAATTCACCCCATCTATCGTAAACGCTAAACCGTTTCAACGTTGTAACACCCTTACCACTTACATAGAAACGATCATTTACGCCATCTCCATTTGGCGTGAAAGTATTAGGTATGAATACCTGGCCTTTATCGCAACCTACATTTATCGTTATTTTATCTGAAGCTGTGCAGCCGGCTCCCGATGTTACGAATACAGTATACGTGGTTGTCTCTGTAGGGGTAGCTGTGGGATTAGGGCATGTAGAGCAGCTTAAATTGTTGCCGGGAGACCATTCAAATGTGGTGATGTTCGTACCTTCTGCAAGTAACAGCACACTACTACCTGCTGTCACAGATTGATTAGCACTGATCTTTACTGTAGGAACAGGGTTTACTACAACTGTTACATATCCTGTATCAATGAAACATTGACCTTGTTTAATAATAGCAGTGTAGGTGATCGTGCTTTCCGGCGTAGCTGATGGGTCAGGAATTAAATTATTATTCAGGCCGCTGGCTGGTAGCCATACATAGTCGCTGCCTCCTGTTGCTGATAACTGAACAGATGCACCCTGGCAAATAGTATCGTTTGCGCTCACAGAAACGGGATCATGCTGTATCACATTTATGCTCACTTTATCAGAAGCGGAGCAGCCATGAATATCTGTACCAATGACAGTATAAGTAATATTGCTGGTAGGATTGGCAACAGTAGTAGCACAGGCAGTACATGAAAGCGCTGTGGCAGGAGACCATGTATAAGTATTGGCACCACTCGCCTGTAACTGTACACTTGAGTCGTTACAAAGCGAAAGAGTAGTATTCGGAGCAATTGTTATAGTTGGGGGCTGATAAACAGTTACCACAATACTTCCGGTATCTGAACATCCACTGGCATTTGTACCCTTAACAATATAAGTAGTAGTAGCAGTTGGAGATGCTTTGGTACTGTCGCATGTAGTGCAGGATAATCCTGTCGCCGGAGTCCATTTATATGTGGATGCGCCGGAAACATATAATTCCACAGAGCTACCGGAACATATGCCCTGAGCCGGACTGGTAACCAGATTTGGCAATGGAATAGTAGTAATAGTAAGAGACGCTGTATCTGTGCAGCCAAAGGAGTCTGTACCTGTTACTGTATAAGTTGTGGTATTCAATGCTGTGATAATTGGATTAGGGCAAGTAACACAAGATAGCCCTGAGGCCGGAGACCATGTATAAGACAATGCGCCATGAGCTATAACATGTGCCGTAGCACCTGAACAGATAGTTTGATCAGAATCGGCAGTTACAACAGGGAGTGTGTGTACAATTACCCTTACAGAAGTGGTATCTGAACATCCGGTACCATTTGTTCCAATCAGATAATAGGTAGTAGTTGAAGAAGGATTGGCAAACGTGCTATCACATCCCGTACAGGTAAGAGAGGTAGCCGGATACCATGTATAGCTGGCAGCACCTGTACCAATCAATTCTACTCCTGAGCCAATGCAAATATTTTTAGCAGGTCCGGCACTTGTCGCAGGTAAAGAGTTAACAGTGATCACAACACTGCTGGTGTCTTTACAGCCTTTTGCGTCTGTACCTGTTACAGTATATTTTGTTGTACTTCCTGGAGATGCTTTCGGGCTATCACATGTAGTGCATGATAAGTCTGTGCCCGGTGTCCAACTATAAGTGGAGGCACCACTGGCGGTTAACTGCACTGAAGTGTTTTTGCAAATAGACTGGCTGGAATCTGCTACCACATTGGGTAATGGATTAACCGTAACAACTGCTTTGGCGCTATCGATACATCCATTTACGTCTGTGCCTGTTACATAATAAGTGGTAGTGGAAGTTGGTGTAGCAGTTGCGGTGTCGCAACCAGTACAAGAAAGGCCCGTAGATGGTGACCAAGTATATGTTGTAGCACCGTGACCAATTAGCTTAACGGATGTACCGTTACATATAGATAAAGCAGAATCAGTTGTAACCGTAGGCAGTGAATGTACTGTAACTGTTATATGGGCAGTATCCAGGCACCCATTGCTTCCGATAACAGTATAAGTAGTAGTAGTAGTGGGGTTGGCATAAGTGCTATCGCAACTAGTACAATACAAACCAGTAGACGGTGACCATGTATATGTTGTAGCACCTGTGGCAACTAATGGAGTACCTGAGCCAGCGCAAATGTTTTTGTTAGGACCTGCGCTAACAGTTGGGCCGGCATTGACAGTAATAGTTAAGCTACTTGTATC
>DATNFP010000152.1:0-13259 GCA_035606335.1 Flavipsychrobacter sp.
ATAGGCGAAACAAGCTCATTTTCTTCCGACAAAACTTTCGATGCATTTATAGTGCGCACAGATACTCAAGGGCTTGTTCTCTCGTCTTTTGTTTACGGCGATACCGGCAAATACGAATCTGGAATTTCGGCGGTCGAAACAAAAGATACAGGACTTGCTATTGTAGGAACTTCTATAGGATTCGGTACGGGACTTGAAGATTTCTTTTTTGTAAGAACAACAAATGACGACAGCAGTGGCTGCTTCGAATCAAATATAACACCGATTAACAACCCTATCGCTACAACACCGGTTTCTTATTCTAATCAGGATACTATTTCAGCAACAATTACCGATAAAACTCCGCTTGTACAAAGCGGGTATAAAGACACTATTATTTGTTATCAGTATCTAATACATACAAAGCCTGATACGGACACCACAAACACCTATACACTGCAGATTTTAAAAAATAACGAAATAACAATTTATCCCAACCCATCGGCAGGAAGTTTTACAGTAAAGCTACCTCCCGATTTAAACAATTATCAATCATTAAGACTTTACAACTATCTGGGAGTGGATGTTACAAATAGTTTCAAAATAGAATCCAAAAACAGCTCTCTTATAAATGTTAGCGCGAGCAATATACCCGATGGTAATTATTATATACGAATAGTAAATGAGCAAAGATCAGTCACTATAAAAATATCACTTACCAGGTAAAAGTCAGTGTTTAAATCAAAATAGCTGCTTATGTTAACATTCTTCAAAAAGATATTTTCTCATTTGTTTTATCAAGTCTTTATTTTAATAGCCTTGTTATCATGTAATAGCACTAATATCTGGGCGCAAAATCTAGTACCCAATCCCAGCTTTGAAGAACTTAATAGATGCCCTTCAGGATTATCCGGTATCGATTACTCTCCTACCTACTCTAGCTTCCCAACAGTTAAGGCGTGGGTAAATCCGCAGGGATGCGGCTCTCCCGATTATTACCATTCCTGTGCATCTGCTACTTCAGGCGTAGGTGTGCCTGATAACGGCTTTGGTCATCAGGATGCCCATTTTGGCAATGCTTATGTAGGAATGTATCTCTACAATGGCGATACAACTGAAATAGGTGATTATAGGGAATACATAGAATGCAAATTGCTGCAGCCCCTTTCTGCCGGGCATAGCTACTTGGTTAGCTTTTATGTAAACCTTATTGGGATCGTAGGTTTTGGACATTTTTTCAATATAATTGGTGTAGACAATGTCGGCGCACACTTTTCCAAAAATCAGATAAGTGATTCTCCCGCCGATTGCTTTCCCTATACGCTTTTTTTATCCGCTAATGTTAGAAATCCGCATGGAAACTTCATAACAGACACAATAAACTGGACAAAAGTAAGTGGCGTTTATAAAGCTACCGGTGGCGAGCAATGGCTCACATTAGGCGCATTCGACGATTCTACGATTCCAAAATTTGTCGTCGTAAGTCCTGGGCGAAATGCCAAAGCAGTTTCTTATGTCTATCTAGATGATGTGTGTGTGATCGACCTGGCCGATTCAGGTGCTATTTCTAAAATTTTCGATACTACCATTTGTACCCCCACTTTCCCTCTTGTTTTAAGTGATACCTCTTCTATAATAGGTACGTACATATGGAGTACTGACGACACTACGGCAAGCATCACCTTAAATAAGCCCGGAGTGTATTGGCGCTTATTGAGCAATACCTGCGCATTTTCTGTAGATACCTTTAGGGTTTCCCAGCTACAACAGCTCAATTTGGGACCAGATACAGCTTATTGTGGAAAAGACAGTATCACGCTCTCAGCAAATCCAAACTTTACAACATATATTTGGAATACCGGAGATACTACCAGCTCGATAATTGTAAAACACAATGGCCAATACATACTAACTGTATCTGACATATGTGAAACAAAAAAAGATACTATCAATATTCAGATAGCTCCTCAGTTGCTACCTTTGCATGTAGCCGATACCATTATCTGTCAATATGCTCCAAGTCCGGTATTTCACGTTGCTCCAAATGTAGTAGGAGCAACTTTGTTATGGTACAATGACACTACCATTACAGGAACCGCAACTCAACCTCCCATTAATACCAACGATATTGGAAGTCAGATTTTATATGTGGCAGAACAATTTAATAATTGTAAAAGTATCCCTGTCCCTATTGCGATAAACATTATAAGCAAACCCACAGTGTATCTCGGTAACGACACAACTATTTGCAATGGGAAAGCCTTGAACCTAGGCATTCCTATAGATAGTATAAGTTACAATTGGAGCACGGGAGAGACTACTTGTTGTATTACAGTAAACCAATCAGCTACCTATACTTTACAGGTCTCAAATATATGCGGACAAAATACTGATAGCATAAATGTAATGGTAAAACCTTGCGATAGTTGTATATGGGTGCCATCTGCATTCACCCCTAATGGTGATGGTAAAAACGACTTTTTCAGGCCCCTCCTTCGATGTCCGTTACAAGGCTATCATCTCGTAATTGCAAACAGGTTTGGACAAATAGTATATGAATCATTTGATCAAAACAACGGCTGGGATGGCAATTATTATGGCATTCCTATGGAAGTAGGTACCTACTATTATTATGCAAAAATAACCATTGCGTTTCCCAATATCTACGAGATTATGGCAAAAGGTGATGTTGAGTTAATAAGATAAATCCATGCAAATGCGCGTTCAACTATAAATGTTCCATTGATAATAACAAAAAGTTGAACAAATATGTATACTTTTGCCGCTGTTTTTCCCGAAGACTTGAGCTTGGCAAGCACGTGAAATTTTAAGCTTTGCACATGTTACCAAGGTCTAAAAGTTATCTCATTCCTCGGCCCCGTAGTACAATGGATAGTATAAGAGTTTCCGAAGCTCCAGATCCAGGTTCGATTCCTGGCGAGGCCACTCCTTCTTTAAAAATTACATTGCTGCTTAAATAGATTAACTCTGGGTTTTAATTAAAATAAAATTGCCTCTTATGAGAGGCAACTTTACCACAACAGGAATGCATTTTTGTGATTTAAAATCCATGCATTTTATTTCGTTTTTCTCTTTACCCTTACCATGTAGGGTGCTCTGCGATATCTTTAATCAATTCTAAAAAACGAATTTTTAAAGCAGGCTTACTGTAATTAAGCTATTTAATATATTTACCCAAATGAGTTTTAAAAATGGATCTAAAAAACCATGATGAGCATTAGTAAAGTAATTTTTCCCTCATCCTTTACTCTCGAAAACAGCCTTAAAGACCCATTTTTAAAACTTACAGTAAAATTTCTCCAAAAAACAATGAGTAAAAAGAGCTGAAAAACGGATTTTTTTAACTTTTTTAACGGTAAATCTCTACCGTTAAAAAACGGTACCTTTGTACCGCTAAAAAAACAGCTGAAAACATCTAAAAATCAGCCTTTTATCTGTATATACAGATTTATTTATAATATCACAGTATTCCATCTTTTGCATGCATTTTTTTTATAATAACATAGCATTTTAGATAGTTACAGGACGCATCACCTACCGTTTTTTGTGTGTAAAAATTCAGTTCATTAGCGCTACCAGATTTTTCTTTCCCCTAATACTTTTCAGAAAATCTCTTTTATCCTCTAAAAAAAATGTTATGAAAAAGACAGTAACTTTCCTCGCAGCGACCAGCATATCACTATTTGCTATTTTGTCATGTAACAAAAAAAATGATCCGGGTACTGGTAGCAATGCAGTAATACCGCAACAACCTGAAATGAAATTTTATGGCTTTGGTGGATCACTTGGTGGCTCGCAACCAATAACAATTGACACAGCCAATGTGATGATCAGTAGTTATCTCCAGAGTATCCAGGGAAATACTGATACAGATGTACAATCGTTCTCAATTAGTGCAGATTCATTAAGGCAGTATCTTAATGATACAAGCCGTGGTAAAATTGCAAATCTGAAAATCGTATTTGCGCATACAATGAATTACATTAATTCGGGGGGACGTGGCAAATATGCAGGATACCGCAGTGGTGCGTTAACTTTAATAGTTGTAGGCTATGACGCAAACGGAAATTATATTTATAATGCACAAAACGAAGTATATGATCATATGGTCCCATGTCCTACAAGCTGTCCAAATGGCCCAGCAGGAAATGGTTTACTACAATAGCGATAAATGAATTTTGCCATCCAGGTATATATCGGCGTTTTTGTATTGGTGATTACCTTTATTTTTGGTGCATCCAGATTTAAATTTTTCGATGGGCCAACAAAAATATTACTGTTGCTTATCTGCATAGAAATCATTAACGAAATAATAGCTTTTTTCTTTGCAAAAGAATATAATAATAATTACCCGGTATATAACATTTATAGCCTAATAGAATTATTTATTATTTCACTATATTTTAATTTTTCCATTGACCTTTTCAGGAAATGGAATATTGGCGTTTATATTGGTATTATTGGAATAATTGTAGGGCTAATAAATTTACATTACCTGCAATCAATCAAGACCTTTAACTCCTACTTTTTGTTATTTGAAGCGTTTTGTATTATAGGAATGGCATTGTTTGCTTTTTTTAGATTGCTGTTAAAACATGAACAGCTTGTATTATTACAATATCCTCATTTTTGGTTCATTACATTTTTATTATTGTTCTGGAGCGTGACTTTTTTATTGTGGGGTTGTTATAAAATACTTATAGATAAGTTAGGAAGCGGAATGTGGATGGTAAATATGGGCTTATGGATAGTGAACCTTATTATGTATGCCGGAATAGGAGTTGTTTTTTTATTGTATCCTAAAATGAAAAAAATAAATGAATGATGCCTACATAATACCCATTTTTATTGCCGGCACATTGTTGCTCACCTTATTTGCATTTTTCCTGATAGCATTTTTGCTGATACAAAAAAATAAGCAAAACAGGTTTCAAATAGAAAAGGAAAAGATGATCTATAGCTATAAAAACGAGATATTGCGTACACGCCTTGAGGTACAAGAATATTCGATGAACCAGATCTCGAAAGAAATTCACGATAATATAGGACAATTGTTGGGCCTGGCACAGATGAATATGTACACTATATCGGATTTGCCAACATCAGAAAAAGAAACACGCCTCATACATAGCACCAATAATCTTCTGGGTGAAGCCATAGCCGGGCTACGGAATATAAGTCATTCACTAAATAATGATCTGATAAAACAGCTTGGCTTATTGGATATGCTGAAGAAGGATTTTGAGAACATAGAGCTATCGCTGAACATGGAATGTTCCATTGACGTGGATGGAGATTACATACCTTTTGACGATGAGCAGGAGCTTCTTATTTATCGCATAGTGCAGGAAGCTATGCACAATATTATAAAGCACGCTGAAGCGAGTATTATTAAAATAAATATAAATTGCAAAGAACCTGATACCTTTGTGCTTAATGTATCTGATAATGGTATCGGCTTTGATACAAGCAAAGCGGCAGATGGTATTGGATTCATCAATATGCATCAGCGTGCTGCATTCCTGAATGGGAAATTGGCTGTAGACTCGATACCAGGTGCAGGCACCAAAATAACATTAACTATTAACAGAAAAGGATGAAGGGACCAGTTACTATTAGAATTGCGTTAGCAGACGACCATGCAATAGTACGGAAAGGAATTAGCGAGATTATCTCCACTTTTGGCAATTTTAATGTAGAGATAGAGGCAAGCAATGGTAAAGAATTGCTGACAAAAATAGAGGCTACAGAAGACCTGCCGGACATATGTGTGCTGGATGTAAACATGCCTGGGATGAATGGCTACGAAACATTGCTGAAGGTTAAAGAAAAATGGCCTTCCATAAAAGTACTGGTGCTTACGATGTTCAATAATGAGTATAGTATTATAAAAATGCTTAGCGGAGGCGCCAATGGATATTTACTGAAAAATTCTGATCCTAAAGAACTAAAGCGGGCATTAAGACACATTTATGATTATGGGTATTACTTCTCTGAATTTGTATCGGCCCGTTTCTTCCAGGCTTTGCAAAAAGATAATATGCTTCCAAACATCACAGATAAGGAAATGGAATTTTTATCTCTTTGTTGCAGCGAGCTGAATTATAAAGAAATTGCAGTTGTCATGGGACTAAGTGTTCGCACTATAGAGGGATACAGGAACCAGCTTTTTGAAAAACTGAAACTCAATACACGTATAGGCTTAGTAATGTATGCACTGGACATCGGGATCATACCATATAAAAAGCAACAACAGTGATGTACTTAAAACATCTTTGATCTTTTTCCTTAATCTCTTTATTTTCATCTTTCTTTATTCACGGTTCATCTTTACTATATACCTTTTCATAAAAATATTTTTATTCGCCTTAATAAATAGCTATATTTCGATACAATTAGCACTTTTCAAGAAAACTATACTATGGACGAGTACGGAATGATTGACACACAGGATATTACAAACTTTTTGTCGGCATTTGTGTCTTTTATCAAACGTATATTTCATTATATAGCTGCCTCTATAAAAAAATACTTTGTGCTTGCAATTATCATATTTGTTGCGATAAATGGCACAGGTTTCTTTTACTGGTATTCGCGGCAACCGGTGTATGAATCCCAAATGGTTTGCATGTTTAACAGCCTTGGGAAAAAAACACATGGCGAAGTGATACAACAATTGGATAATCTCGCAAAAACACACTCTTATGACGCGCTTTCAAAAAACCTGGGTTTGTCATTAGATCAGGCAAAATCAATTGTCAGCATAGATGGCAGAAATATGGCAGGGTATCCTTTATATAAAGATATTTCGTCGGATAGGTCACCAATATACATCACAGTAAAAAGCACAGATAAGGCTGTATTTGAGCCATTGCAAACAGCATTAATCGCTTATCTGAATAATTATAGTCCATTCAGAAAAACGAACAATGAAATAGAAATGAAAGTAATTAATGAGAAAATAGAATTTATGGATAAGGATATCGCATCAATAGATTCTGTCATTCATTCTTACAGCATATTTCTAAAAAATGTTAAATCGGATTCTATAGCCGGATTCACCAATATTGCTACCTTATTTTCCTATAAAGAACAACTGGAAGAAAAAGAAACACAGCTTGAGTGGCAGAAAAGAGAAACTCAGCAAAATATAGAATTGCTTCACGGTTTTCTTTCACCTGATTATCCTTCGCGGGGCGATAGTAGAAAATTCTTTTGGAAACTATTTATTTATTCTTTGCTTGCGGTGTGCTTTATACCGGTTTTTTGCAGGCTCTTAAAAAGCGATTCATGATGATTGTTTTCTTCTAAATGTAATGATGTAATAATCGCCAATATTTCTCCACGGCCATTTATTCTTTAAATGCGCTTCTTGCCTTTTTAAAAATTTATATAGCCCAGGATGCTTTTCAGGAAAATGTTCCAGGTAAGAGGGAGGCACAATCGTACATAATCCTTCCAGGCTTAGTAATTCATAGTCTTTGCCTAACGTTTTGATTATAAAGGAAGGCTTATAGTACCAGCAAGTGAAATAAACCCCTTCTATATGAGCTTTTGTTCCATGTTTGCTATTAAACCTTCTAAAAGCTGTTTTGAAACGGCCACGAAACGCCAATAACGTTTCCCACAAACAAAAAGGAGGAAGCACTACTAATGTAATTTGCCCATTAGGCGCAAGTAAAGGCGCAAAAGAATTTAAGACCTTATCCAGCTGGTCTGTACAATTCAATCCTGCAAAATTTGAAAATATAAGATCAAACGGGCCTTTATTATTTAGTTCGTTAAGTGCTGTGTAAGAGCATTTTTCAACGCTTATTTTCTCATTGAGGTGGCGCTCACTTACTTTTTTTGAAAGCTGAGACAACATACCTTCGGAAATATCAGTTGCATGTACCTTATGGCCTTGCTGTGCAAAATAAATAGCATCTTCTCCCGTACCGGCATTTAATTCCAGTATCCTGCTATCAGGCTTCAAAAATTTATTTACATTCTCCCTTACATGCTCTCTTTTATATTGGATTATTGTATTGGAAGAATAAATGTCATCAAACAATGAAGATTGCTTACTAAAAGCTTCTGCAGCTTGCTGTTCTTTAATTGTTTGCGATATATTATCAGGCATTGTATTTCTCTTTACGCTTTCTCAAGAGCATTCAACTTTTGTTTTGCAAAGAAAACTGCGGGAATATAATAAATGATTGAAGCAATTTTCTTAAAAGTAGCCAGTGTAAAATAGGATGGTTGTGTAAAAATCTTCTTTATAGCTTCAAAAGCAAGATGTTTTCGATAATTTTTCTGAACGTAGCGATGTAGCTGCTTATAAAATGCAGGTTGATAAGTGTTTTTAAACATCAACTTCAATTCGTCTGAATCTGTCCAGTTAGCCTTTTCTTTAAGCTCATTTTTTACCCTTTCATAAAATATAGTACCTGGCAAAGGATAAGACACAGATATACCTATACTATAAGGCAAAAGGTTGTTTATCATTGCTATAGTTTTATCAATATCTTCTTTTGTTTCGCCCAGATAGCCAAATTGTATAAAGAATGACGGCTTGATACCGTTTTTCTTAAGCAGCCGTGTTGCTTCTGCAATTTGTTCTGTTGTAATTCCTTTATCCATTGCATCGAGCACTTTTTGCGACCCGCTCTCTGCTCCCATCCATACATTGTCGCAACCTGCACGAGCAAGCGCTTTAATATTGTTTTCCTGCAATAATAGATCTGCTCTCGATTGGATCTTAAACCTGAAATCTAATTTTTCTTTTTGTACAAGATCTGCAAATTCGTTTACCCAACCCGGTTTTAATCCAAATATGTCATCACAAAACCAGATATGGTCAAAATGATAATGTTGCCGCAGATAAACCAGCTCATTTACTACATTCTGAGGCGAACGTGAGTTATACCGGTTACCATATATAGGCTTAGCGCACCAATTACATTTGAAAGGGCAACCCCTTGTTGTACCCATATTCATAGAAAAATAACCAGTGTGTTTGAGCCACAAATCCCGATAAGGCTCAATATCGATTATATCCCAGGCTGGAAAGGGTAAGCTATCAAGATCTTTTATAACATTGCGCCTCTGCGTTTTAATTATTCCATCATTGCTTTTAAACGCAAGACCGGCGATCATCGAAAAATCTTTTTCATTATTATTAATTGCGCTCACCAGCTCTAACAAAGTTGCTTCAGCTTCTCCGATGAGAATAAAATCCGCACCTTGTTCAAGATATCCATCATAATGGTCTGTGGAATCAGAACTTGAAACAATTACTACACATCCTCGTTCTTTTGCCAGTTTAATCATCCTGAATGCAGCCTCCCGCATATTTGTAAGGCACATTTTCGTAAGATAATTAAACCCATCATCGTATATAACGAAAAAATCCGGTGTACTCTTTTCTATTGCAGTAATTACCTCATCTGGGTCACTAACAAACATGGTATCAAAAAGCGATACCTGATATCCCTTTTCCCGCATTAAGGCAGCAGCATATAGCGTGCCTAATGGCGCATACGGCTGCCCTAATTCCCATTGTTTGGGATCGTAACGTAAAAAATAAGAGTGCGAAAAAAGGATATTATTCATATCTGTTTTACCCATCATTTTCCAATTCACTTATTAAAACCCTTCAATCTCCGGCTGACGATATTTCCACCATAACTGTAAAGCTTTAAGCTCATACGGTCTCCAATAGAAATTAGTCTTATACCTGATAGCAGAAATGAAACGTATCAGTTTGCGTTTGAGTTTGCTTAAGCGCACATCTGAAACCGTAGGATAATATCCATTCAAAACTGTTTCAAAATTTTTGATCTTATTTATCATTTCAGGAGTGAGCCATGGCGTCATTGGATTCTTACGCAAATCAAAATTCTCCCAATGGGGACTTACCCAATCCTCCAATGTTTGCGGAAAATGAAAACCACTTGATAATACCTGGTTGTACATTTCAGTACCATCCATTGGCACAGGGCTATATACATACATTATAATTTCGGTATCAGGATTGATTTGTTTTATCTCCTTGATGAACGAAATATCAAAATCTATCTGCTCCATTACCTGCTCTGGTGTATCTGCCGGAGTACCTAATACAAACGAATACTCAGGTATTATATCAAATTTAGCCATACGGGCGGCAAACGCCTTTAGCTGTGCGCCTGTTTGTGTCCCGCCTTTATCCATCTGTTCCAGCACTTTATCATTGCCACTTTCTGCACCAAAAAATATCATCTTGCATCCTGATTTCCGCATCAATGCCAGTGTTTCATCAGAGTACCTGTCAACGGTATCAATACGTCCCCATCCCCACCATATCATGTTTTCCTTCATGATAAGATTTGAAAAATCAATCACTCTCTTTTCTGAAACAAAAAAGTTGTTATCATGAAACTCTATAGCATTGCCGCCATAATGTTCTTTGAGGAATTTTATATCCTTATAAATACCCTCGGCTGATTTGCCTCTCCACCTGGCATTATATATAGGGACAATACCGCAAAAAGAGCATTTGAAAGGACAACCAAAGCTTGAATGATAAGCGATTGTTTTTGTACCTAGATAGGATTTACCTAAATAACGGCGAATAGGATAAAAACTATTCAACTTATCATAAGGCAACCGAGGCAGAGCATCCAGATCATAAAGCTCATCACGTTTTGTTTTGATGATCTGGTCGCCAACTTTATAAATAAGGTTGTTTATAAGTTCGTATGGTTGATTATTTTCCAAAGCATTTATCAGGGATAGAAAACTTTTATCACCGGGACCATTGATAATAAAATCAACGTAACCGGAATTGAGAGTTACTTTAGAATGATTGGAAGGGAAATATCCGCCCCAGATTATTTTTACGTCGGGAAAAAATTCCCTTATTTTTTTTGAAATTGGAATTGCCTGTTTCAATTGAGGACCAGGCATACAAGTACAACCAAAATATTTGTATTCCCCGGTTCTGAAATAATCGAAAAGCTTATCAGTAGGATCTACTTCAAAATTACCATCAACTATTACATAATCATATTTCCCGTCTATTGATGCAGCTACTGAGAGAATGGAATTTGGCAGGCGGG
Organism: Flavipsychrobacter sp.; assembly: GCA_035606335.1. Lineage (GTDB taxonomy): Bacteria > Bacteroidota > Bacteroidia > Chitinophagales > Chitinophagaceae > DATNFP01. The sequence continues at coordinate 11,082 of DATNFP010000152.1, forward strand.
GCTTTGCTGTCAAACTACGCGGGTTAAACAACACTATTTTGTTCATCATAATAAAAATAAACCTTTATTTAATCCAAGAGCATATCAAAAATATTGCCTTTCTTTATTAAAGACGTAAATACTATGCTGATTTGTGGGTTTATCCATACGAAATGGGAAAATTAACATCCGGATAAAACTTGCTTATTTGTTTCATTAACAATTGTAAATCACCCTGAACATATTTGCAGGAATCCTTTACATATATTTCATTATAATTTCTATAAGTATTTTTTCTTTCCACTTGTTTATATATCTCTTTATCAATCAATCGTATATTACCTTTATGCATCACGAGTAATATATCTTCGGGTGAAATAGCAAAAAATGCATCTAAACCCATCATATCTTTTTTCCCTTTTGCGATAACTATATCCGCAATACATCCAGATGCGATCTTGCCATAGCCGGGTAATTGCCATATAGCAGAAGGAGCAGAGGTGAGCATTCCGAACAATTCGCGGTTGCTGACCAACTTTTGTTGTTGAGCAACTCTAAAATGGTCCCAAATATTCCAACTGGCTGATACAGTGGAATCTGTACCAAATAGAATCGTGGTTTTGTGTTTTAGCTGATCGACGGGTGACGTTTTCCCAACTAAAAAACAATTGGACACAGGGCACCATATCAAAGCTTCGAAGGCTGCAGCTTGTTGTTCATTCATGGCAACACCATGAATGCCAATAATATCCTTTTTAAAAAGATTCCATTTAATCAATTGATCAATTTCGCTGCTGCTTTTTGTGTCTGTGCCTTCGCCCACATGAATAACATAAGGCCATTTTCTGAAAGACGGCTTATTCAGTTTATATTTCCACCCTTTTTCGAGCTGCACTGAATGTAATACATGGCTTTTCTGAAAGACAGTTATCAATTCATCCATTATTGTTATAGGCGCTCCGTGATTCACAACCGTCGTCACACCATTTAATAAGTTTTTGTAAACTCCCCATTGAACACGCAAGGGCTTAGGTATCTTCAATACACTATCAATTATCTTTTTGTCCTTATCATGTATATCATCCCCCCACTCTATATAATTATTATAAACTCTATTCCCTAATTGCGGAAACGAATTAAAATCAAGATGGTCATGGGAGTTGATCAGGCCGGGAAAAACTATAGCATCTTCGAATATTATTTCTTCACTTGAATTGCTTTTATATTCACCTTGATTATATACAGATAAAATTTTATTACCAGAAACCTGGATATCAATTCTCTCATTATCGTTCACTGAATATAGATTACGCAGTAGCATCCTTTTTCTTTAAGTGTATACCATAAATGATGGGAGTTCCTTTAAATCGCTCAAAAACATGCATGGCGTTCTGCTTTTCATAATAATGTTTCACACTATCGTCTATTACCCTTTCATCAAAATGTAATATTTCCAACTGTAAATCTGCAATAATTCTTTTTATCTCACTAATCGGATGAACATAATTTTTAACAGCTATCATTTTACCATTAACCGTAAATGTTCTATTTCCTCCTTTGCTCAATGCGTCGGGATGATAATCGGTAATAATGATTTCCCCACCCGGTTTTAGCACCCGAACCCATTCCATAAAGGCATTTTGAGGTTCCATTATATGAGCCAATGCAAGAGTTGAGATAATAATATCACAACTATTATTTTCAAGTCCTGGCAAATGATTATCTTTTAGCTGATAGGTTTCTGCATTCAGAAATTTCTGCTTCAGCATTTGCAGCATTCCCTCCGAAACATCAAATCCCAATAGCCTGGATGGCCTTTTCTCCAGGATCTTCTTCCAATGCCTTCCCGTGCCACATCCAACATCTGCAATAACTTTTCCTTGAAAAGATGATTTACCAATAAGTGCCGAAAAGACAGCTTCATCAAGCGCAAGCATCAGGTTATCAGGTTGGGCATCATAACTTTGCGACCATAGATCGTATGCAGCTTCAGGATCGGTTTCTTTTACCGGAAACAAATATCTAGATATTCTTCTTTTTACTTTGCCTAATAAAGTCATCTAAAATTTATATTTCAGCATATTGTGAATTTTGAAACTCAAAAAAATGGACATGCTGCATTGGAGCAATTTCATTCTTTATTTTTTTCTCGTTAATTACCTTACCATAAAGAAACATATGGCTTCCTAACTTGTAATT
>DATNFP010000153.1:0-24643 GCA_035606335.1 Flavipsychrobacter sp.
GACAGAAAAAGGTTATCTACACAAGTAGATAACCTTTTTTATTTATCTTTATACAAACCTTCTACCCTATGAGAAAAATTCTTCTCCTCCTTGCTCTGCTCAATGTTTATTACTGCAATGCACAAAATTATCAATGTCTTCAATCTGGTGTAAAGCATTAATTTATAAATAATAACAACTATCTAAGAGGAATTAGAATTGATTCTCTAGATACTATTGGTGATACACTAATTTATCATCCTTACCGGACGATAAGAGGATATCCTACTTATGATACTGCAGGTAGCTGGCTAGGAGGGAAAGTGATACAATTACCTGATGGCACCTTTTTATTTGATAATACTTGGGGAGATACTGTTGTTATAAAAACACAGGCTGGTGTTGGCGATACGTGGCTGTTTTATAATGATACAATTAATCATACTTACACAGCTACTGTTACAAGGATGGATACGATGACTATTTTGGGGACCCTTGATTCTGTAAAAAGCATTGCTATTCATTCATATCAGCATGGCATACTTGATACGCTTGATCCCATAAATTATTTTCAAATGGCATTGAGTAAAAATAATGGCTTTGTAAAAATTTTTGACCTTTATAATTTCCCATACTATTCTCCGTCAGGTGTACCATGCTACGATCAGTACTATACTTATTTGGGTAGTTATGCTTCAATTTTCAATATAGTAGCTTATCACAATCCAACTAGCATTGAAATGTATAAGGGACTTAATGTTGGTGATATGTTTGCAGGATATTATGGTAGTACAACCGGTTGCCCGGTTGCATATTTGGCTGATTATACACATTATGATAGCATAATTTACAAAACAGTGATTGATTCCTTTCACATTAATTATGCAATACACCGTATGATAAATGGTATCCGAATTGACGCATCTCACACTACGCCTCTCGTTTATGATTATATTGATACATTACATACCGATACATCATTAATTTTCCTAAAGCAGATGCCAGAAGAATTTACGGTTTCACAATTTGTATATTACTATTATCCGTTTGACACAACCTTCTGTCATCAAAGTCCTGCTTACATGTCCACTATGCCTTGGATATTCGAAGGGTGTCCTTTTAAGGTTGAATTTAAACAACGGCTTCTTCCTTTAATTGATTCTACAGAATGTTCGATTGCCCCTGCATGCGAAATTTCTGGTGATCCCGGTGAGTATATAACAACAACAGACGACATGTTCTATGCTTTAATAGATGGCTATTCATGTGACTCTATTATTCTCCCACCGCTTGCTGTAAATAAAATTGTTGCTACAAATGCCATTAACGTTTTCCCAAACCCAGCACAAAGTAAATTAAATATTACTGCCTCCTCAACGATTCATGAGGTTACCATTACTAATCTTTTAGGTCAACCGTTATTTATTGATAAATACAATGGTGAGCAAATACAAATAGATATCTCAAGCTTACAACCAGGCATCTATTTCGCCAGGATAAATAATGTTGTTATAAAGAAATTTGTAAAGGAATAATTACCACAACTGCCCGTGTAGCAACTGATAATTTACAGGGTCACTTGGGCATGGCCCAAAGCCACATTCCAGCAAAGCAAATATCATATTAGTAAGAGAAAGCAAAAACAATAACCAGAATACAAAAGATGCAACATTTGTCACTTTCACCTGTGCATTACTCCTTAAACCTCTCTCCTCAAATTGCTTTGTATAAAGTAATAGTAAAGCAATGGCAACAATGCTTGTAATAAAAAATAAAAGAGCCCATGTATACAAATGAAGGCCCAATACCGGCGTGCCATAACCTGTATCTCCCGCCTTTGGACAAATATGCAACAATATCTGGCGGGTAGCGATAGCGCCACCTAATACTGCGCTTAATATTGATAATCCATAATGAGATGTTTTAAAGCCGTATTTCAGATTGAGCAATAATCCGAATGCAACACCGAGCATACACATTCTTTGCAATAAGCATAGTGGGCATGGAAACTCTTTTACAACAAACTGCATATAATAAGCTCCGCACAAAACAAAGCACAATCCTAATACACCGAAGAGATTGATGTAAATAGCTAATCGTTTTTTCATGCTTAGGTTATTTAAAACTGTAAATTAAGCGTAGAGGTCATATGAAATTTGCAGATAAGAAGCATTACTATCACATTGATAATAAATAATGTAACTGCCAATTGCTTACGACCTTTCCAGGCAAGCCAAAACGAAAACGTAAATAATAGGAACGGTAATACCATCATATTCTATCCTATTTATGTAACGCTGAAATAATCCTCTTATCAAAAATAAGAAAACATTGCATTATTAAAACATTCAAATTACTTGTTTATTGAATATAACTTTCTTATTTTACGTTAAGTTTCACTAATCAAATAAATATGAAAACGTGCTTTGTTATTTCCCCTATCGGACAGGAAGGAACTGATACCAGGAAAAATGCGGATGATCTTTACGATTTGATCATTGAACCAGCATTGGAGAAATATGAATTCAATGTTGTACGGGGCGATAAAGTGATGACCACTTCTGCTATTACTGAAGATATAGTGAACTATGTACAGAATTCCGAATTGTGTATTATTGATTTAACAGGGCAAAATCCAAACGTTTTCTATGAAACCGGCAGAAGGCATGAAACCGCGAAGCCATTTATTCATATAAGGAGAAAAGGCGAACAACTGCCATTTGATATTGCGGGTATTCGAACTATTGATTACGACCTGTCGGATGGCAGAAAAATAAAAGAGTCAATTGATAACCTGCGGCAATTCATCAATGAATTGGAGATAACAGGTTATGGATCACAATCATCCAGCTTCTCACTAAATAGCATAGCAACTACCCTCAGCAGAATTGAAAGAAAGATTGATGCTATCGATACAAACGCACCTGCTATTGCCACAAATGGCGCTGAAAAGCTGACCGGTAACCCGGCAAGAATATTTTATGACGCAATTACTCTTGGAAATTATACACAAGCTACAGTGGCTCTGAAAAAATTCATGGTAATCAATAATGATCCCAACCTTCATTTGAATATGGCATTAGCTTTGGTAGAAGCCTATGAACCATCAGGTGTACCTATTGTACGGGAAATACTTGAAAAAGACTTCGATTCTTTAAATACATCAACAATAGCAATAGCGCTCGATGACCTATACAGGTTTCACACGGCAGCTATGAATATTAAAGATCAGTACGACTACATCAAAGGCTTCATACAGAAAACATTGGAAAGAAATGCTACCGATAAAGAAAAGGCAGCGCTTTATAATACCTTCGCGAGCCTTGAAGATGCAATCAAAAATGAAATGAAGGCCCTGGAATATCAAAAGAAATCCGTAGAGCTTGATCCTGCAGAACCCGCCTATCAATATAATATGGCTATTCTTTGTGGTATACTGGGATTAAAAGATGATGTACTTAAAAGCCTTGACTACCTGGTAGCAATATACAATAGCCGGGATCCACGAAAAGAAAAGATCAATATAGATTATTTAAACTATGCCAAAGGTATCTATAAGAAGAATGGTGTAAACGATAAGACCAACCAGATTGATGACATCATTAATAATGCAAAAAAATACTCTGAGGTACAAAATTAAATTTGTATCACTTTAAAAGCCCCCTTTTTCACACTCCATTTAATCTATATAAAGCATCAAGACAATCCTGATGATGCTTTATTATAAGTTCAGAATCAATTAATAGAATCATTCTCCTGCTGAGTTCTTAAAAATTTAGAACTCCCTCCTTTAATTTTTTATTAACTCAAATCTAAATGGAACGTTAATGCGTATCTATTAAATCACAAGCATTAAAATTTTTGTTCTCATGAAAAAATATCCACTATTAAAAAGATTGCGGAACGGATGCATCTTACTGGGAATGTTGGCTATAGCCATACCCTCTTTTGCATCAAGCCATAGGGAGGCGCCGCTTATCTCCAATGATCCGCAGGCCGATAATACGGACTTGTATATGTTTAGAAGTCCTGACGACTCAAATACAGTTACCATCATTGCAAATTATGTTCCTTTTGAATCACCGGAAGGTGGGCCGAATTATTATGGTTTTGGGACCAATATCAGATACGAAATCCATATAAAAAACGAGGCAACAACAGCTGATAAAGATGACATTACGTACCGGTTCACATTTTCACAAACCAGCGAAGATCCAACAACATTCTTCAATATCAGACTTGGCAAACAAAATCTTAAAATGACCTATACGGTAGAAAAAAGCACCGATGGCGGTGTTACATTTTCTACAATATTGTCTAATGGCATAGTGCCTCCTCCTAACATTGGCCCACGCTCAATAATAGACGCTACTGTAGGGCTTGGAGCGCCATCATATAAAAGCCTTATGACAGCAGCTATCGGAACCGCAAGCAGCGGAGAAAAGGTGTTTTGTGGTCCTGTAGATGATCCCTTTTTTGTAGATCTTGCAGGGGCATTTGATGTAGGTAATTTCCGCCCTTCTGGCAATACGACAAATCCTCCCAAAGATGGCCTGGCGCGTTTCAATTGCCATAGCATTGCATTGAAAATCCCGATCAGCTCGTTACAAAAAAGTGGTTTAACTACTGCGTCCGCAACAAGTATTCTTGATCCTAATTTTGTAATTGGTGTATGGGCTTCTGCAAGTCGCCAACAGATCAAAACGCTAACTTCGGGAGCAGCATCACCTTCTTATTCAGGAACATGGGTGCAAGTTTCACGCCTTGGCATGCCACTCACCAACGAAGTTCTCATTCCAGTGGGCATGAAAGACTTGTGGAATGCTACAACTCCATATAATGATCTTCAGTTTGCCAAGTATTTTGAAAATCCTGAACTAGCTCTTTACATGGATAACTCTGCTTTTGGAGGTGCTGTTCCATCCTTAAATGCTTTACGCATACAAACAAATTCATTAGGCAAATTTGACTTCCGTAATAAAAAAGCCGGTCTATATTCATTAAAAGGTACATCAGCAGTAACAGGCACTGCGTTGGACAATGCAGCATTCGGTGCTGTTTTATTACCAAATGATTCCAGCCCACGCGCAGTAGATATCCTGCCAATATTCTATACCGGCGTTCCTAATCTTGCTCCTTATCAATTAGCTACGGGAAAGGCTGGTAATCCATTAGCAGCAGGCAAACCTTTTATAAATAACTTCCTGCCAACGCTTGGGGATATGCTACGCTTAAACATGGCTGTACCTGTTACAAGCAGAACTGATACTAAATTTAGTTCTGAAGGTATAATAGAAGCAGCAGTATTAGGTCTTACAGATGCAACATATAATAATACCAATATCCAATTCATACCCAATATGGATGGCTTCCCGAATGGACGTAGGTTGGAAGATGATGTTACTACAATAGAACTCCAGGCGGTATCGGGTGTTGCATTAGCTGCTATAGGCTTGTGGTATGACGATTACATACCAGGCACTTCAACAAGTCCGGTAACACCACAAATACAGCGGGTGCTGGGCTTTACTGCCGGCCCTACTCAAAACGATACAACATTTAGTACATCATTCCCCTATGAGCAACAACCATGGAGAGGCTATGACCATACAACACAAGCCAGATTTTAATATTCACTAAAGCCAAAAAAATAGTTATGAAAAAACTGATAAATAAATTGCTAATGGCGTTAGTGGTATGTTCACTATCGCAAACACAGGCGAAGGCTTCGTCTCACAGAGAAGCCCCCCTGATATCAAGTGATCCGCTTGCTGATAATACAGATCTGTATGCTTTCAGAAGCCCGGCAGATTCCAATAAGATAATCATCATAGCCAATTACATTCCATTTGAACATCCGGCAGGTGGACCCAACTGGTACACATTCGGTGAAAACATCCGCTATGAGATCCATATAAAAAACAATGCATCAACAACAGGCGATGATATAATATATCGTTTCACCTTTACACATACCAATGAAGATCCTACTACATTCTTCAATATCAGGCTGGGCAAACAAAATATAAAAGCCACATATACCTGTTCCCGCAGTATTGATGGGGGTATCACATTTACCAATATAGTTACAAATGGCACAGTGCCTCCCCCCAATATTGGCCCACGTTCTATCGAAGATGGTACAGTAGGTCTGGGAGCCACATCTTATGACAACCTGATGATGTCTGCAATAGAATCTGCAAGCACTGGAGAACGTGTATTCGCAGGCCCGGTTGATGATCCATTCTTTGTAGACCTCGGTGGAGCTTTTGATGTTGGCGCATTTCGCAATCCCGGAAAAGATGGGCTTGCTAAATTCAATTGTCATTCAATCGCTTTGGAAATTCCAATTATCACTTTACAAAAAACAGGATTAAGCACTGGCTCCGCAACAAGCATATTAGATCCAAATTTTGTGATAGGTGTGTGGGCATCAGCAAGCCGTCCAAGTATTACAACGTTGAATACTACAGGTGGAGGTGCTACTTATTCAGGCTCCTGGGTGCAGGTATCACGTGTTGGTATGCCACTTACAAACGAAGTAGTTATTCCGGTAGGCATGAAGGACTTATGGAATGCCACCACTCCTTACAATGACCTTCAGTTTGCCAAATATTTTGAAAACCCTGAATTGGCTTTGTATATGGATGATTCTAAGTTTGGTACAGCCGTACCGGGGCTTGCAAAACTCCGTATCCAATCAAACTCATTAGGCGCATTCGATTTTCGTAATGGTAAAGCAGGTCTGTATTCTTTGAAGGGTACACCGGCAGTTGCGGGTACTGCATTAGATGATGCAGCATTTGGCACCGTCCTGTTACCTAATGATTCCAGCCCACGCGCAGCTGATATTCTACCGATATTTTATACAGGTGTTCCTAACCTTGCTCCTTATCAATTAGCCACAGGTAAAGCAGGGAATCCATTAGCAGCAGGCAAACCTTTCATTAATAATTTTCTCCCAACATTAGGAGATATGCTACGCTTGAATATGGCAGTACCTACTACTTCACGTACCGATCCTAACTTCAGCTCTGAAGGAATTATAAAAGCTGCAGTACTTGGATTGACAGATACTACTTATACGGGAAGTACAGCTATTCAGTTCATACCCAATATGGATGGATTTCCAAATGGAAGAAGGCTTGAAGACGATGTGACAACAATAGAGCTTCAGGCAGTATCGGGAGTTGCTCTGGCTGCTATAGGCTTATGGTATGATGATTATATGCCGGGCACAAGTCCATCCCCCGTTACTACAGAGTTAATAAACGTAATAACATTTGATGCAGGTGTAACTCATAATGACACTACATTCAAAACAGAGTTCCCATTCCTGCAGGATCCATGGAGAGGGTTTAATGGCTCCAGTTATGTAGGTCCTACATCTGTCCCCAATCTTGGCCTGTCTACTCCACTTGCCATTATGAGCGCTTATCCTAACCCATTCAAATCGCAGGTAACATTCCGCTACAGATTGGATGTGCAGGGAAGTGTTACTATAGCAATTATGGATATAAGCGGTCGTTTGGTGAAAGTGCTTAGCGAAGGCAATAAAGCTGCCGGTGAGTACACCACACAATGGAACAGTAACGATCTTGCTGCAGGCAATTACATTGCAAAGCTATCAGTAAACAATACTGATATAAATACTGCTAAACTCGTAAAAACAAATTAACCACAAAATTAAGGGAGGGCTTTGCCCTCCTTTTTTCCTAGTCAATCATAAAATACATGACGATGAAACGCATTGCTACTATATTATTCCTTCTCCTTTCCCTGAGCGCAAGCACTGTTTATCTGCAATCCTGCTCTATGCATGAAAAGCAGGATAACGCCATCCCTGCTTTGCTTGAGACAAAAGCGAACATAGCGCCGCAGGAAGAAACTGATAATATAAAAAGTACTTATGATAAAGCAGTACAGGCATTAAAAGACAACCCTGATGATATGAAGCAATACCTGACACTTGCTTCAGTATTTATTGCTGAAGGACGAATCACAGGCAATGGCAATTATTATAGCAATGCAGCAGCAAAAATGCTTAACAAAGTTATTGACGCACATCCGGCTAGCCAGGATATGTTGTTTCAGGCATATAGTTTGAAATCTGCTGTACTGTTGAACATGCACCAATTTAAGGATGCACTTGACGTAGCTCAAAAAGGAACTGAAATTAGTGTATATAATGCCGGCATATGGGGAGCAATGGTAGATGCAAATGTAGAATTGGGACATTATGATAGTGCTGTAAAAGATTGCGATAGGATGCTGAGCATTCGTCCGGATCTACGCTCTTATTCAAGAGCTTCATATCTGCGACAAATATATGGAGACAACAGAGGCGCTATTGAAGCGATGAAAATGGCTGTTGAAGCCGGACCTGCAGGAGCAGAAAGTACAGAATGGGCAAGGGTGAAACTTGGTGATCTATATATGAATATCGGCAGCCTGGATACTGCAGCATTTATATATAGCTCTTCATTAGTGTACCGTCCTAATTATCCATATGCAATGATGGGTTTAGCAAGTGTACAAAAAGCAAAAAAGAATTATGACTCAGCAATATATTATACGAGGAGCGCGATACAACTCTTAAGTGAAGCCGCTTTTGTTTCTTACCTCGGTGATCTCTATGAGCTGAAAGGTGACTCTAATAAAGCTGCAGATGTAAGAAATGACGTTGTGAACCTATTAGAACAAGGACAGAAAGATGAAGCAAAAGATGCGATCATAAAACACAACATTAATAGGGAAATGGCAATGGCTTACCTGAATGATAACAAAGTGGACAAAGCATTACAATATGCTCAAAATGATTTGAACATGCGGCCGGACAATATTGACGCTAATAACCTGATAGCATGGATATATTACCTGAAAGGAGATTATACAAATGCTAAAATACATGCAGATAAAATGCTCTTAACTAATACCAAAAATGCAAATACACTATACGAAGCAAGTGTAATATATACACGTACAGGTGACACTATAAAAGGGAATGAGCTAATGCAACAAGCAAAAGCAATAAACCCATTTATAGACCAAAAAATAGTAAATGAAACAGGGCATCAATATATCGCCAGCAAGTAAATATGCTATATGAAAAAATATTGGTTTATACTATTGTTATTACTTGTCTGCTACCTGCCTGTATCTGCACACACTATTAATTATGTGCTCGACAAGCAAGACAATGGATCGGTATTTCTAAAATACCTGACGTTAGGTTATAAGCATATCATACCATTAGGCTTTGATCATATTTTATTTATACTCTGTGTTTTCTTTCTTAATACCAATCTAAAAAAAGTGGTCTTACAGACCTCAATGTTTACCATAGCCCACTCCATTACCTTAGGGCTTGCTATGTATGGGATCATTAAACCGCCCAGCAATATTATAGAGCCGTTGATCGCTTTATCAATCATATTTCTTGCACTCGAAAACATCTTTTCTAACAAGGTGAAACCATGGAGGCTGGTGATGGTATTTCTGTTTGGCATGGTGCATGGGATGGGATTTGCGGGTGCTCTTTCGCAGCTTGGCATGCCGCAATATGCATTTGCTACAGCATTAATCAGCTTCAATGTTGGTGTTGAATTAGGGCAGCTAACCATTATTTTATTTATGTATTTTATTGTTGCCAGATCATTTTCAAATAAACTGTGGTATCGTAGTAGAATCGTAATTCCTGCTTCTGTAGTTATCGCAATTATCGCCGGGTTCTGGACTATTCAAAGGGTGTTTTTTGTAAGCTATTGATAATAGTTTTTGCAATTCCAAACCATTGGATAGCTAGCCTCGTACATATTTGATAATAAGTACGCTGATGAAAATAATTATTACTAAAAAATTTACACTCCTTATACTATTTGTATTGCTTGCAACAATTGCCCGTGCACATACAGGTAGTTTCAGGGGAGTTATTTACAATGACAATTCCAAGAAGCCGCTTGAAGGTGTGAGCATCTGCATTAAAGCAATTAATATAAGCGCTGTTACTGATGCATTTGGGTCATTTTTTTTGAAGGGTATTGAGCCGGGTAAGTATCATATCGCAATTAGCTTTTTAGGATATCAAACAATAGAGGATGAAATAAAAATTGAGGAAGGTGTAACAACGGAATATTCATTAAACCTGATGCCTGCTGATGTAAAAATGAGTGAGGTAACTGTGAACGCAAAAAAAGATTTAAACCTTACAAGCATTAGCGGATTGGATTTAAAATTAAGGCCTGTCAATTCAACACAAGACCTACTGCGATTAGTTCCAGGATTATTTACTGCACAGCACCAGGGAGGCGGCAAGGCAGAACAAATTTTCCTGCGCGGGTTTGATGCTGACCATGGTACAGATGTAAACATAAGCGTCGATGGTATGCCAGTAAATATGGTTTCTCATGCACATGGGCAAGGGTTTGCAGATACACATTTTATTATTCCTGAAACGGTGCAGGAAATGGATTATGGCAAGGGTCCGTATCAAATAGACAAAGGCGACTTTGCAACTGCAGGTTGGGTCGGTTTCAAGTTGAAAAATTCATTGGATAACAGTTTTGTAAAAGTGGAAGGCGGTTCATTTGATTATTTCCGTACCGTTGTTGGCATCAATCTACTTGATAGAAAATCAGGTAATAATAATCAGGAAGCGTATATAGCCGGGGATTATGGTTATTTCAGAGGGCCATTTGATATTTCCGAAAACTTCAATCGCTTTAACCTGATGGGTAAGTATACCAACTATCTTTCTTCAAACAAGATACTGAGCCTTACTCTATCGGGGTTTCAAAGTAACTGGGATGCTTCGGGACAAATACCAACAAGAGCTATTAAGGAAGGTATTGTAGACCGCTTTGGTGATCTTGATCCTGAAGGCGGTGTAACGAGCCGTTATAATATGAACCTGCAATATTTTCAATCTATTAATGAGCATAGCTATTTTAAAAGCAATATTTATCTCACTTACTACCAATTTAAGCTGTATTCTGATTTTACTTTTTTTCTTGTTGATTCTATAAATGGCGACCAGATACGCCAGGCAGAAAAAAGAGCTATGGGTGGCTATAATAGTGAATACAGCACTTCTTATACTTTTCAGGGGTTGAGCATGAAAACACAGTTCGGGCTTGGTTTCAGATACGATGACATTATGAATGATGAATTGAGCCATACGATAGACAGATCAATAACACTCAATCCAATTGCATTGGGCGATATTCATGAAACGAATATTTACGGTTATTTTAACCAAACTATTTATTTACTGCCACAATTAGTGCTCACCGCAGGTACCCGGTATGATCAACTGATACAGAACTATCACAACAAATTACCTAACGATGTATCAGATACGACTTTTTATCCTCACGCATTTAGCCCTAAGGCAGGTATCTATTATAACTTCGGAAATAACGCACGTGTTTACTACAACTTTGGTGCAGGCTTTCATAGCAATGATACACGTACCGAAGCTCTTGCGCGGCAATCTTATACTCCTATATCTGGTGGCGCACAACCTGTGCAATATGTTTTACCACTTGCGTTCTCTCATGATCTTGGTGTTATCATAAAGCCATACAATAAGTTATTAATGCAGGCAGCGCTGTGGATGCTCGACCTGCAACAGGAGTTTACCTACGATGGAGATGAAGACAATGTATCGCCATCAGGGAAGACACATAGAGAGGGTATTGATTTCTCCGTTCGTTATGAGATACTGAAATGGCTGTATGTGGATGCAGACTTCAATTACTCTCACGCGCGCTATGTTGATTCTGCACCAGGACATAACTATTTGCCATTATCAACACCATTTACATCTATAGGCGGTGTTACATTTAAAATCTCTAACAGTTTGTCCGCCGGCATTAGATACCGCCATATGAGTGATCGGCCTGCAACATCTGATAATAGCATCATTGCTCCGGGCTATACTGTTTGCGATGCTGTTATCAACTATATCCGTCCCAGGTATGAATTTGGACTGCAGATGCAAAACCTATTTAATGTGCAATGGGATGAAGCAGCATTTGCTACAGAAACACGGTTGAGGAATGAGGCGGCAATGAATTTGCCTCCCCAGACAGATCTATGTTTTACTCCCGGAACACCTTTCTTTATTAAGGTTAGTGCTACCTATAAGTTTTGATGCAAGCCGACTCTTTAAAAAACACGTTCGTCGAACGCACGTTCTCCGTGAAGAAATTCATCAAGGCCTTTGTCCTCTGCTTCTTCTGAAACTCTCACTTTAGTGACCACATTTATTACAGCAAGCATGACATAAGTAAATATGAAAGCATATAGACATGCGCCTACTACGGCCACGATCTGGTGTATAAAAAATGTTGTGCCTCCTGCCATTAAACCGTCTGCGCCATTTACATTAATCGCTTTAGATGCAAAAACCCCAAGCAATATAGTGCCAAGACAACCGCCTATTCCATGCACTCCCCAAACATCTAATGCGTCATCCCAACCTATTTTATTTTTCAAGTTAACTGCGAGGTAACAAACGACACCTGAAGCAATACCAATGATAACAGCGGCAGGCAGGGAAACAAAACCAGCGGCAGGAGTGATAGTCGCCAAACCCGCTACAGCGCCGGTAAGCAGCCCAACGAATTTAGGTTTTTTAGCCCTGCTCCATTCTATTATCAACCATGTGACAGCAGCGAAAGAGGCAGCAACGTCTGTATTAATAAAAGCCAAACCCGTCACTGAATCAACATCAAGCTCACTGCCAGCATTAAATCCATACCAACCAAACCATAACAACCCTGTCCCGATAGCTATCAATGGTACGCTGCTGGGTGCGGAGTCACGATCTCTGCGCTTCCCTACATAAATCACTGATGCTAAAGCTGCAAACCCGGCAGTGGCATGAACAACGATACCGCCTGCAAAATCACGTACGCCCCATTGAGCCAGGAGACCACCTCCCCAAACCATGTGTGCAAACGGATAATATACCAGCAACTGCCACAAGACAAGAAATATAAGGTATGATTTGAAGGTTACCCTGTTGACAAACGCGCCCGTTATCAAAGCAGGAGTGATAATAGCGAACATCATCTGGTAAGCCATAAATACAAACTCCGGCAGCTTATGATTGCCGGGAAATGGCGTATTTAAATTCACTCCAGCCATAAATGCCTTATCCAGATTTCCAATAACACCACCTAATTCATTGCCGCTAAAGCATAATGAATAGCCACAAATAAACCACATAATAGTGGTGATGCCCATTGAGACAAAACTCTGGATCATGATGCCCAGGATGTTTCTTTTACCTGCCAGGCCTCCATAAAAGAAAGCCAGGCCTGGTGTCATCAGCATAACAAGGCTGGTAGCAAGGAGCATAAAACCAGTGGTACCAGTGTCGAATGTTGCCATAATTTTTATGTTTTCTTATGAATTGATTTTTGTTTCTGTTCCTTTTATCAGATCGAATGATAATCCTATATTGAATAATATTTCCCAGCGGTAGTTCCTGTCCTGACCATTGTAATGAAAAATATTTTGATCCTGATCCATTTGCAATCTTCTTCCCTCAAGCCTGATATACGAATTCCCGGTTGGTTTGTATTCAATACCAGCGGTTACTCCCCATAATTTATATCCTGTCAATTTTCCTGTCTGATCTGCAATGATGGTGGACATAAAACCGTTAGGATCATGGAATATTTCTCCTCGTCCATAAACTGCCAGCCATTTGATGAACTGATATTTTATTGTCGTCAGGCCGCTATACATTGAGGCAGTTTTGTGTGGTATAACTATGTCAGAATTACGTTGAATACCAAAATCGCCACCTGCCTGTATCGTTATTTTCCTATGCTGGTAATTGATAAATGCGTTTTGATCAAACCGCAAATGTGATAAAGAATCTCCGGGAGGAGAATCATCACCGAGATAATTTGTGTAACCAATACCTATGCCATTGCTAAAGGCGTAAGTGACACCTGCGCCAAAGGACTTCTTGTTGTTATTATCTTCAAATATTCCATAGCCATTCAGCAAGAATAAATTTATCTCTAATTGTTTTGTGGGATCAAAGTTCAGACGAAGTCCACTTTCATAATAAGGCTCATAGAATGTACCTATCGAAACGGAACTGGTAATATTCTCGATAGGCAAAAGAAATTCAGTACCAAAATGAGTCCTGAAGAAACCTGCATCAAGCCAAAGCATTTTACATATCCTGACACCGGCATGTGCTTCCTGTATAAAGTTGTAAGTTTTAGACCATGCACTTTGTGCAATATCGCCGAATTGAAATGTTGTTATTGCCCGAATTCTCTCGCCGTCATAATGACCTGTGAATTGCATGGTATTCAGTCCAAAGGAATTACTGCGCGGCGATACTGTCGGGAATTTTTGAAAATTGCCTATCCCTACTGAATCTGTATAGTGCGCGTAATATCCATCTACATAAGCAGAAATAGAATAAGTGGCTGTCGTATCAACTTTTTGTGCGTCACTTATCAGTGAAAATGAAATACAGTGCATCAAAATAAAAATGGAAAAAATATTTTTTTTCACTGTATTGATTTGATTTACAAACAATACCAAACATATTGATATTATTTTACAAAGTCAAGAGAGGGAATGCGATAAACAACTTGCGATTGCATATTTAAAGATCGTCTCTTTCAAAATAGTCATTCGAGCCGTTTTTCTCATTTTCTGATAAAAAAATCTTTTGCTCTATTTTTTGGACAAAGTCGCTCCACAGTTGAAGCTGGGCAAGCGTTTCTGCCTGTTTAGGTGTAATTATCAATTGCCCATTCATGCCCCAAACAGACCCCGTATTAATGTGGGAATGTGGAAATGCGAAAATGTGTTGATCGTTTTTTAAGTGAGAATTCGGGGATGTAATAATATGGTGGCTTTTAGGATCATGTTGCGAAAGATTATTTCGGTTATCAATTATTTTTTCATTTGCCTCAATGATATAGTTGCTTCGTTCCTCGCAGTGACGCGTTTGGTTCGGGTAGGGGTTATCGGGCTCTTCTTCTATTATTTCTTCTTGTGCTTCTTTTGTTTCGGTGGGTTTTATGATGGGTGGGTTTTCCTGATCTCTTATGTATTTATCCGCATGGGGTAGTATCTCTTTGGCGAGGTTCAGGTCTGTTTTGGTGATCTGGTGAATGAAGTTCATGAGCACTTCTACTGTTTCGCCTACCGTTTGGCCATTTTTGATATTCTTTATTGTTAATGTAAGCTTTCTAATAATGTCAGCTTCCTGAGATGTTGGATATGGCTGCTCTGTCCGGCTTGCGATCATTTCGTTTATGGAGAGTAACTGCCGGTAATATTGTTCAGCAAGAATGGATGGTGTATACTGAGCAGATCTTTTTATTTCCGCCCAACGGCCTTCTTTAATCCACAAGTAAATTGTTTTTCGGTCTACATCAATCAATTCTGCGATTCGGGTTTGCGTGAGGTCTGTCTGGAAGTAGAGATCACGGGCTTGTTGTTTTTTCATTGTGATATTTTTTATCACAAAGTTTTGGAGGATTATGGACTTGAGAAAATTGGATTTTTATGGTTATCGTGTTTCTGTATAGTGACTATACAGTTTTGGCATAATCATAAAAAAAGTTTGCAGGATGTTTGCAACTTTGGGCGGAGATGTTTAATAATTATTTTATTGGCATAAACTCCTTTGCTTTCGCTGCATTATCTATTTCAATAAAATATAGCTCAGTTACACCTTCTACTTTGAAACTAGCCATAGCTCGATTCAGAATAGAGTTAGAAAGAGATTTTAATTTACCATGATTAATGAGATTCTTCACTTCGCGGCTTTGCACTTTGCTTTGCACTACGTTCTGAATGACAACCCTGATTAAGGAGATCCTTCGCTACGCGGCTTGACACATGGCTATGCGCTTCGCTCTGGATGACAAACAAAGTTTTAACTAATGGGAAACAACTATTTTTTGAGTGAATAAATTGCCTGCAACATTTATTTGTGCCAGATAAATGCCAGATGACAAATCACGTATATCAATTTTTAAAAGGGCTGCTTGTGTAGCAATATTTTTTACAACCTTTCCATTTACGTCCGTAAGTAATACAGAAATATTGTTGTACTTAACATAGTGATGCAACAAGCACAGCAAAGGCCTTTTGGGAATCTTTACATACCCAGTATTTCTATCTTCTTTTCTTTTTTGCTGAGAAGGTTCCAGAGGCTGACGAAGAAGCCAAGTACCATTATCATTACACCCAGCCACAGCACATTGATAAATGGGAATACCAGTACCTTCAAAACTATATAATCGTCTTTAGGATTTGTTTGACGGACTTTTATTTCTACTGCTTTTTGTTCCGGGATAATTTTTGCAAGACGTGTGTACAGGCGCATTGATTTTAATGTGTCTTCTAATTGATACTCGTACATGTTGCGGATATAGTATACAGGCTGTAATGTTTGTACGAGGCCTTCAAGATTATATACGTTCAATTTCGCTGCTACGGCAATATCGCCTGTCTGCGGCGAATAACGAGGATCGTTTACCTGTGAATTGAATCCAGCGAATACGATATAACCGTTATTGAGATACACTGTGTCACCCTCGTGCATTGTATGGCTTGCATAAGTGCTTGTGTCTGTCTTTTTGGTATCGGTCGCTCCATTAATGTATGTAAAGATGTCTCTGTTCCAGTAGTGCTTGGTGGCTGGGTTTGCACTTTTTTCACCTTCTTTACCACCTTTTGTATTGGTGAACAAGTCAGGATGTAGTGTAAATGATTCTACAACCTTATGAGTTACAGGATCACGCCTTTCAAAATCCACCCTATAGAAGATACGCGGATCGGACGATGATGTAGAATCTCCTTTGAAAGTGGCATAGTAATCACCCATAGCCACAGGAGTGTTCAGAAACATCATTGCATTATCCCTGCTTTCTTTGGCATTGGCAGCGTCAGAACCTTTATTAAGATCGAACACTACTCCAAGCGTGTTAAGAGAAATAGCCTGTTTATTATAAGAGGAAATAAGAATGCCCAATAACACCATTGCAAAACCAAAATGCGCAACGGATGGGCCGACCTTTTTCAATTTTGCTTTTTGAACTGCAAAGGCATAATACAGATTTGCTACGATACCATAACATGCGGCCAGAAGCATGATGTCGTATTGCCAGGTAGTGATCTTTTGTTCATAGCCAATGAATAAAGCCAAGGCTGCTGCTACAAGGAATGTAATGCCTAAACGGCGGCTTAAAGTTTTGGTATCGCTATGGCGGAACTTCATGTATAGAACGGTGGCGGACAGAAGGCCGATAATAATTGCGATCCACACCTGCACATTGTTGTAACTGGTTTCACGATCCACCGGAGGAGCTATGTCTTTGTGGGTAAACCATTTATATACAGGAGCCCATACAGGCAGAGAAGTGGCAAAAGCAATCTGAATAGCTGACAATAACAAGACTACAGAGCCAATCAGCATCCAGAACTCACGAGATAATGTTTCTTCTTCTTTCCTGATGCGGGGTAGTGATTTCCACCTCCAGGCAAGCATACCGATGCAAAGGATGAGCAACAGCCCCAACACTACGAGCAGATGATAGTATAACGCTGTTCCATCGCCTGTAAAAGCATGTAATGATGTTTTGCCCAAAATTCCCGTACGGGTAAGGAAGGTAGAGTACCACACCAATAAATTGGTAAGCAACAATAAAATAAACGTAATAGGCAATGACCGTTTTGTGGACTTATAAACAAGCAATGTGTGCATGCCCCCGATCAAAGTGAGCCAGGGCACCAATGATGCATTCTCTACAGGGTCCCAAGCCCAATAGCCCCCAAAGCTTAAGGATTCATAAGCCCATGCGCCACCCATCATAATACCTGTGCCGAGTATAGCGCCTGCAAACAAAGACCATCCGAGCGCCGGTTTTACAAAAGTCTGGTAATCGCCCTTCCATAAGGCTGCTATGCAATAGGCAAATGGTATAAGTGTAGAAGCAAACCCAAGAAACAATATAGGCGGGTGGATCACCATCCAATAGTTTTGCAACAAGGCATTAAGGCCAGCGCCATCAGTAACAAAACTCATGTAATTAGGTAGAGAGAACACAGGGGCTCCCTGCATTGCATTTCTTAACAACAAGAATGGCGTGCTGCCTACCTTAATATCCGGGCCGAGATAAATGCCTAATATCATGGTAGCGAGGCAAACCTGCACAAAAGAGATAATTGTCATTGTACGGGTCTCCAGAACTTTGGCCGTGCGCATAACAACTAATCCGAGGATGCAATGCCACAATGTCCAAAGCATGAAGCTACCTTCCTGCCCTTCCCAGAAACATGAAAAAAGATATTTGGTAGGTAATTCACGGGAAGAATGTTCCCATGCGTAGTGGTATTCAAAAAGGTGATTGGCAATAATATAATATAAGACAAGGAATATGCTGATAACAGAAATGGCATGTACAATAAAACCATTGCGCGCCATCAATGTCCATGAGCGGCTACCTGCAACATCAGTCTTTTCTGTCTGCACCGCACGGAAATAGCTGAAGGTGCTAAATAGCGCAGCAACAAAAGAAGTTATGATAAAAAAATGACCCAGTTGCCCAGGCCAAAGATGTTCTCCTATAAAGTGTGTATCCAACTTGAATCAAAATTTAAAAGTAAAGGTTTCATCAGCTACCGGTTACTACCATATCTTTTTTGTATTTGGACGGACATTTCATTTGAATCTGGGAACAATGAAATTCACCACCATCTTCATATCCCGTCATTACTATCTGCTCAGACTTTTCTATATCGGTAGGCTTTGCACCATTAAATATCACTTTGTTTATATCCCCACTTTTATCCTTAACATAAAAGATAAAATGATTGGGGTCTTTAAGGGGGTCGTATTCAATACCTTTATCTTTCTGTAAAACACCGATCACATGATAAGCCTTTCCGGGCTGTTTTGATGCTGAAGCAAAAGTTTCGTAAGTGCTAAAGTTCCCGAACATGCTCACTATAATACACACAACGGCTGCAACCAAAACAAGAAGGATAATGTGTGATTTTTTCATACCTGCTATTCTATCGCGCTATTAAAAAGAGGAAGTGCGCTTTTTTCCATGTGCAAAAATAAGGAAAAAGCTAATAAAGAGTGGAATCATACAATTCAATTTCCTTATACAAATCATAAAACCAATTATTTATAAATTTTACATTTATATGGCCGGGTATTTTATTGTGAGAGATTATCAGTTTAGTGGTACAAGTTTTTGGGCATTTGCTGATAATCATAACTAATAATTATTTTCGCGCCCAGTAATTGTGCCATATGACTGATCTTTCAAATTTTGATCCCAACTCAGTAGGGCTGAAATCAAATAATATATTCGGACTTCCTTTTAAAGAAGAAGAAGCGGCTCTTGTGCTATTACCTGTGCCCTGGGAAGTGACTGTATCGTACAGGCCGGGAACTGCGAGGGGCCCGGAACATATATTTGACGCATCACTGCAAGTGGACCTGTACGACCCGGATGTAACAGACGGATGGAAGAAGGGTTTTTACATGCTTCCGATAGATAAAAATATCAGGAAAAAGAGCGATTACCTGAGGCAGTGTGCTGAACTGGTGATATCATATATAGTGGATGGGGGCAAGGTTTCGGACAATGAGCAACTGTCGGGAAAGATGAATGAAATAAATAACGGAGGCAAGCTATTGCAGAACTGGGTATATGAAATGATGTGCCACCAACTAAAAGAAGGCAAAAAAGTGGGGCTGATAGGCGGTGACCATAGCACACCATTAGGCCTTATAAAAGCTTTGGCAACAATGCACAATGATTTTGGCGTATTACAGATAGACGCACATGCCGATCTGCGGGAGGCATACGAAGGATTCACATACTCTCATGCGTCTATTATGTATAATGTGCTGAAAGAGATACCACAGGTGAAAAAGCTGGTACAAGTGGGTATTCGTGACTATTGTGATGAAGAATTGATAATGATACAGGAAAACCCAGATCGCATCAATACGTTTTTTGACAAAGACATAAAGGAACAGCAGTTTGAAGGCTCAACGTGGAAAGAAATATGCCAGCCGATAATAGATTCATTACCACAAAAAGTATATATAAGCTTTGACATAGATGGGCTTGACCCTAAACTATGCCCCAATACCGGTACACCTGTGCCGGGTGGCTTTGAGGTAGAACAGATATTTTATTTGTTTAAGCTATTACGGGCAAGTGGTCGCGAGCTGATAGGCTTTGATCTGAATGAAGTATCGAGCGGAGACGGCGGAATAGATTCTATGGTAGGCGCCAGAGTGCTATATAAAATGTGTAATTATATGGTAGCTGAATAAAGGGTTTACTATTAATCGTTTACAAACAGGAAATCGTAATTATGGCTATGGGTGCTATCCCCTGTCTTAAAAGTTACTTCCAGGTATACATCATTTATCTTCACGATGTTCCAGTATAGATTTTTATTAACCGTATCTAATTGTTCGCTGGTATCAAAATGGCTAAGCAAAGGGCCAACATTGCTTATAAAAAGAGTCTTACTGTCGGCGGACAAGCTGTAGTTATAATTATATCTCTGAGAATCAACGGAATTGCACTTTGCGACACCTTCATCATAATAACCTGTCCCGTCTTTTGAAAAAATAAAATAGTTATCTAATAAGCATGGTAACCCAATGTTGTGTCCATCCTGCGAAAAGCTCTGTACATACCAGGTATGGCTATTAAGCATCTCAAGAGTGGTCTTGGTAGGAATCTCTTTTTTATTACAACCTAAACCAGCCAGGATCAGAACTATAAATAGTAAACGTAATTTCATAAAAAGTTGATAAAGAGCTATAAAAATAAGGAATTATCTCTCTTAAAATAAGCAACTATAAATTTATCGGTTATGTTTAGCAGGATTGGTTTTCAAAAAAATAATAATCTATAATTGTGAAATCTTTTATTTTAGTCTGGTATGGAAACTACTTCATCTGAGATACCGGTAATTACATCGAGCAAATCGGTGCATAGGGCATGGGCTATGTACGACTGGGCCAATTCAGCTTATAACCTTGTAATTACATCTACCATTTTCCCTGCATATTATTTTGCCATAGAAGCCACAAAGCAAGGCGGCAAAGTGAGCCAGGAAGTTACTTTTTTCGGTCATAAGATCATCAATAGCGTACTATATGATTATTCACTTGCTGCAGCCTACCTGGTTATTGCGTTAATATCTCCTATCCTTTCTTCCATTGCAGATTACAAAGGGAATAAAAAAGCATTCATGAAATTGTTTTGCTATATGGGATCGCTAGCCTGCTGTGGATTATACTTTTTTAAAGCAGATACACTGGAATGGGGCATATTCTGTTTTGCCATAGCAGCAGTGGGATATTGTGGCAGCCTAGTTTTTTATAATGCGTTTCTGCCTGAAATAGCACTTGAGGAAGAACGTGACAAAGTAAGCGCGCAAGGCTTTGCTTATGGTTATATCGGCAGTGTGCTTTTACAGCTTGTTTGTTTTTTGTTTGTGCTGGAACCCCAATGGTTTGGTATCACCGATAAATCTTTCCCACCAAGATTATCCTTTTTGTTAGTGGGTATTTGGTGGTTTGCTTTTGCACAAATGACCTTTTTGAAATTGCCTAAGAACACACCACTGAAACAACATCCTGAACGAAACATTGTAGCAAATGGATTTATTGAATTAAAAAAAGTGTGGAACCAGATAAAAGTGATGCCCGTATTGAGCACTTATCTCGTAGCCTTTTTCCTCTATAGCATGGGAGTGCAAACGGTAATGCTTGCGGCTACAGCATTCGGAACTAAAGAATTACACCTCGAAACTACACAGCTAATCGCTATTATACTTATTATTCAGCTTGTGGCAATAGCGGGAGCTTATATAATGGCTAAATTTTCTGATAGGTTTGGGAATCTGCCTGTGCTGTTAGCAGTAGTTTTTATATGGATAAGCGTATGTATAGGTGCCTATTTTATTACAACTGCTCTTCAGTTTTATATAGTTGCAGCTATTGTGGGCCTTGTGATGGGTGGTATACAATCATTGAGCCGTTCCACCTATTCCAAGCTAATGCCGCCTACGCACGACACGGCATCATTTTTTAGCTTTTATGATGTTACCGAAAAAATAGCAATTGTAATTGGTATGTTCTCTTTTGGCCTTATTGAAGCTATCACGGGCTCGATGCGCAATTCAATATTGGCGTTGATCGGTTTCTTTGCCGTAGGCGCTATCATTTTGTACCTTGCGATAGCAAAAGCAAGAAAAGAAAAAGTGGCATACATAATAAACTAAGATGAACAATGAGACTATTCACAATTAATTCAGGATATTTTAAGCTGGATGGCGGGGCTATGTTTGGTGTGGTTCCAAAAAGTATGTGGAACAAGGCAAATCCCGCAGATGAAAACAATATGTGCTCATGGGCCATGCGGTGCCTGCTGATAGAGCATGGCAATTATAAAATACTTATAGATAATGGCATGGGAAATAAGCAGGATGCCAAATTTTTCAGCCATTACTATCCTCATGGAAATGATAGTATTGAAAAATCACTTGCCAAACATGGGTTCTCTGCAGACGATATAACAGATGTATTTCTGACACATTTGCATTTTGACCATTGTGGCGGATCTATAAAAAAGGAAGGGGATAAATTAGTACCTGCATTTAAGAAGGCCGTCTACTGGAGCAACCACAAACATTGGCAGGCGGCTGTTAATCCTAATGAGCGGGAAAGCGCATCGTTCCTGAAAGAAAATATTTTACCAATAGAAGAGAGCGGGCAATTAAGATTCGTAGAAACATCAGACGGAGAAGAGTGGATAGAGGATATACGCATACGCTATGTGAATGGACATACCGATGCTATGATGCTGCCGCAAATAAAGTATAACGACACTACAGTATTATACTGTGCAGACCTGCTGCCAAGCGCTGCGCATATATCTATGCCGTGGATCATGGCATATGACATGCGGCCTATGGATACGCTAAGAGAAAAACATAAACTGCTCAATGAAGCAGTAGTAAATAATTGGACACTGTTCTTTGAGCATGATCCTAAAATAGAATGTGCTACAGTGCATGAGGTTGATAAAAGGATACGCCTGAAGGAAACTTTCGCATTAAGTGAACTTGATGAAAAAATGACTCCGAAAAAAAATTAATTCATCATAATAAATTTCAAAGGGCAGGTATATACCTGCCCTTTTTTGATTTTATGAAAGTAAAAACCTTTTATAGGTGTACGATGAAAACTTTCTTTTTCTTGTTGTCTGTGATCAGTGTCAAATAATGAAGTCCGCTTCCGGGATAGTCGCTGATGTCAATATCAGGGTTTTCGCTGCTTACCTGTTTCTCGATATATATTTCACCTTCTGAATTGGAAAGATATGCTGTAATTGATTTCGTCTCAGGTAAGTTCCTGAATTTTATCATTTTATTTTTTACAGAGATACTTGTATTGTTAAAGGGATCATCCATTCTTGCTTCATTTGATGATATATTCGAGCTACGGTCATTGTTCTTATTTGTAGAGGCAACTGCCGCATCTGAAGATGTCTGTGCATTTGCATTGATTATGCCTGCTAATAAGAAACAGGCAAGCAATATCTTTTTCATAAAAAATGTATTTAGTGGTTTATTCTTTGATATAACAAATGTATTCAGACATATATATCCCACCTTCACCCCATGTAGAGTGATTTTACATTTTTAACATGTTTACAGAAAATCTAAGAAAACGGCTGTATTGGACTTAGTCTATGGAAGCTCCACTTTTAAATTATTTGCTTGTTATAACAGAAGTTTCCCAGCCATCATACTGAGCATTATATTTTTGGGCTTCCTCTTTTAGCTCATTAGTCAATGGCCAGATTACATCGGGCTGTACAGATGTGACCTTTGATATCCTCAATTCATAAGGATGCTTATTTTCTTTATCAATTTTCGCCTCACCTATATCGTAGTTTTTTAGCT
The DNA here is from genome assembly GCA_035606335.1 of Flavipsychrobacter sp. Taxonomy (GTDB): domain Bacteria; phylum Bacteroidota; class Bacteroidia; order Chitinophagales; family Chitinophagaceae; genus DATNFP01. The sequence goes on from DATNFP010000153.1 coordinate 23,986, forward strand.
GTGCAAATGTTACAAAAGAGCTTCTGTCATTTGCTGAATTGAAATATAAATAGAAGTCTACCTGTCGGGGTGTTTTAAGGCTGTCACCTGCCTGTAATAATTGGGTAATTATCTTATTGTTTTCTATCCAGGTAAATGTCTGTTCGTTTGGATATAGAAACTCCCTGTAGCTTTTCCATCCTGGGTCGGGAAATATCTCTAAATAATATTTATAGCCATCGAAATATTTATGATACATCTTTGTTATAGCATGCCTGATCGATGAAGTATCTGATACATAATAATAGTTTACCCTTCTGCCGTCATAGGTGAGCGTACCCACCAGCACATTTGCAGTCATCCCGGTAATTGTATTATCGGTCATGTCGAGGATACTTTCCAATTTATCTATTTCATCTTTTTGCGGCATATCATCAGGAGTGCAATTATTGCAGTATGGCCCCGTAATAACAACAGCAGGATATCGCCTATCGGGTGCAAGCGTGTATTGGGACAGATCAACTAATATAGAGCCAGTCTTGCCGTTATCAAATTGAGTGACGTATGTTTCCCAGTTTCCCTGCGCATGCGCAACAGTGAAGAACAGACAAAAGATTATAGTATAAATAGTAAAGCGATGATTCATCAATTTGAATTATTAAAAGATACCGTTCAAAGT
>DATNFP010000154.1:0-6750 GCA_035606335.1 Flavipsychrobacter sp.
CTCCATCTGGAATAAAATGCGAACCAAGCATGTAACATTTGAAGAGGTGTACGATTTGTTTGCCATACGCATTATCCTTAAATCTCCAACTGAACGTGAAAAAGAAGATTGCTGGAAGGTGTATTCCATAGTTACTAATTCTTATCGCCCAAGTCCTGACAGATTGAGAGACTGGATAAGCGTACCGAAAGGAAATGGATATGAAGCGCTGCATACTACCGTTATGGGGCCTGTTGGTCGCTGGGTAGAAGTGCAGATAAGGTCTGAAAGAATGAATGAAATTGCAGAGAAAGGACTTGCAGCACATTGGAAATATAAAGAAGGGACTTCGAGCTTACAGGAGAGTAAATTGGATAGCTGGCTGCATCACCTAAGAGATATTCTGAATAATCCGGAAACAGATACGCTTGATTTCTTACAAGACTTTAAACTTGACCTTTTTACCGAAGAGATATACATCTATACTCCTAAAGGAGATATGCGCGTATTGCCTAAAGGAGCTACTGCTCTTGATTTTGCTTTTGATATACACTCTGAATTAGGAGCGCGATGTATAGGTGCTAAAGTAAATTACAGATTAGTACCACTCAGCCACCAACTAAAGAGTGGTGACCAAGTAGAAGTAATTACATCCTCTAAACAGAAACCTTCAGAAGACTGGCTTGGATTTGTAACTACGGCAAAGGCAAAATCCAGGATCAAATATTATTTAAAAGAAGAAAAAAGGAAGGTAGCTGAAGATGGCAAAGCTGCCTTGCAGCGCAAAATGGAACATTTAGGCGCAACAATGTCGCAAAGCAACCTTAATGAGCTTTGTGCTTTTTATAAAAAGCCATCGCCACTTGACCTGTATTATTCCATTGCAGTTGGGAATGTGGATTTGAAAGAGCTAAAAGATTTTACTGTACATGGAGATAAACTGCAGCAACCAGCAAAAGAGATAAAACTTGATACGAGACATCTTGTTTCAGAAGAAGAGGCAAATAAGCATAAAACAAGTAAACCTGCTGAGCTGATTATTTTTGGGGAAAGCTCTGATAAGATATTGTATAAATTGGCACAATGCTGTCAACCTATTCCCGGAGACGATGTGTTTGGATTTATAACTTCCGGAGAGGGATTGAAAATACACCGTACTGATTGCCCGAACGCAGCACAATTGCTGGCTAATTATGGGCACAGAATTGTAAAGACAAAATGGGCCAAGAATAAAGAGATCTCCTTCCTGAGTGGCGTGCGTATTGTAGGATTGGATGATGTAGGAGTGATACAAAAGATAACAAATGTAATTTCAGGAGACTTGAAAATGAATATGCGGTCGTTAAGCATTGATTCCAAAGACGGAATTTTTGAAGGGACCATAATGGTTTATGTACATGACAGAGACGAATTGGATGTATTATGCCAGAAACTTAATGCAATGAGCGGCATAAACAAAGTAGAGCGGTTGGAAACTCATGAACAATAACAATTATTCTTTAAAATTTTAAGTTGATTTTCTATTCGATAAATAATTACCTATACAATGCAAAAAGATAGCCAGGAACTTTACAAAGCTTACCAGGACATAACACAAAAAGCTGCAGATCTGCAATATGCAGCAGCCGTATTAGGGTGGGATCAGGAAGTTTATATGCCTTCGAAAGGATTTCCGTATAGAGGCAGACAACTTGCAACACTTGCAACCCAGGCTCATGAATTATTGACCAGTGAAAGTTATGGAGCTATTTTAAATGAATTAGCTGCCAGAGAGAATCTGAATGATACGCAACAAAACAATGTGCGTCTTAGTATGGAGGACTATGAAAAGAATAGAAAATTACCTCCATCTTTTGTAGATGAATTAACGCGGCAAACCAGTGTAAGCTTTAATGCCTGGATAAAAGCAAGAGAAGAGAATAATTACAGTGTCTATCAGCCGCAGTTAGATAAAATGATCGCGCTGAAAAGAAAGCAGGCTGAATTATATGGCTATGAAGCACATCCGTATAATGCTTTACTTGATGATTATGAAAAGGGCATCACCGTTGCAATACTGGATCCTATTTTTGAGATGGTGAAAGATCAATTGCCATCCTTTTTAAAAAAGATCACAGAGGCACAGCAGGTAGATAATAGCTTCTTTCATCAACACTTTCCAAAACAGCAACAATGGGATTTCTCAATTTATGTTTTAAAACAAATGGGATACGATTTTGAAGCTGGCAGACAAGATATTTCCGAACATCCGTTTACAACTTCTTTTGCTCCAACAGATGTGAGAATTACCACAAGAGTAGATGAAGATAATTTTGCTTCATTACTATGGAGCAGTATACATGAAGGTGGTCATGCATTGTACGAGCAGGGGTTGCCAGCATCGGAATACGGCTTGCCATTAGGTGCTGCCGCATCATTATCTATCCATGAATCACAATCAAGGCTTTGGGAGAACTGTGTTGGGCGTAGCTTGCCTTTCTGGAAATATTTTTATCCCAAATTGCAACAATATTTTCCGCAACAACTGATAAGGGTATCGCCAGAGGAATTTTATAATGGTGTGAACCGTGTGCAACCCTCATTGGTGAGAACAGAAGCCGATGAGGTGACTTATCATTTTCACGTAATGATACGATATGAAATAGAAAAAAGACTGATTGAAGGGGCATTAGGATCTAAAGAATTGGCGGATGAATGGAATAGCATGTATAAAAAGTATCTTGGTGTTAGTGCTACGGATGATAAAAAAGGAGTGCTGCAGGATGTGCATTGGAGTCATGGCAGCTTTGGCTATTTCCCCACCTATTCACTAGGAAGTTTTTATGCAGCACAATTTTTCGAGCAAGCGCAAAAAGATGATAAGGGATTAAGTATGCAAATAGAAAACGGGAAATTTGATAACTTACTGCATTGGCTGAGAGAAAACATACATTGTTATGGCCGGCGTTATCGGTCTGAAGAATTGTGTCAGAAAGTTACCGGCAGGGGTCTGGATTTTACTTCCTTTATGCGTTATTTAGAAAATAAATATTTGATGGTGCACGAAGTTAGTTAACTATGTCTCTGAAATTGCAGCGATATACTGAGCCGCTAGATGCTGAAGAAATTGCTTTCCTAAGAAAGAAAGAGCAAAAAGAAAGGAAGCAATACTACAGGGTTTATAGTATGCTTATGGTATTGAGCTTTATTATTCCATTTGCAGGGGCATGGTACAGGGCTTTGGATGGAGTAGAAAATGCGTTTTCACCATTAAGGTTTTTTATGGGAACGGGTGTGCTGCTTTCTATATCTACACTTGGTACCTGGTTTGCTTATAATATTAACCTTAAAAAAGTTCAATCAGATATAAGAAACGGGACAAAAACGATAGAGCTCACACATATCACCCGCAAACAATATATGCCCCAGAATAATACCTATTATTTTTACCTGAACTCACCAAACAAGCTGAGTATAGAAGTTTCCCAGAGCGATTTTTATAGCTTGAGCGAAGGCGATGAATTAACAATAGAATACACGACCTTTTCTAAGCTGTACCTGGGATATTTTTGAGTTGCAGATTATCTTATGCAATTATCCCGGCTATAGTTGCTGACAGATAAGAGGCTAGCGTTCCACACAATAAAGCCTTCATCCCAAGTCTCGCCAGATCTGTTCTTCGTTCAGGCGCCAGTGCACCAATGCCACCTATCTGCATACCTATGCTGCTGAAATTAGCAAAGCCACAAATTGCAACGCTAACTATCAGCAAACCTTTTTGAGTTATTATCGGTACATTTTTAGAAGTGAGGTTTTTAAACGCGACGAACTCATTAATCGTTAATTTTTGTCCAAATAATGTAGCGGCATTATTTACATCTTGTGCGGGTACACCCATAGCCCATGCAAAAGGGTAAAATATTTTGCTAAAAATAAGATCGAGAGATAATCCATGATATATATGCCCCAGTATCCAGTTGGTCATTGCTATTAACGCGAGAAAGCCTATGAGCATAGCAATCACATTCATAGCAATATTAAAGCCATCCGCAGCACCATGTATAATAGCATCAATAAGATTTGCATAATTGTTTTTTACCTGCAGCTTTACTTTTCCTTTAGTAAGAGATTCTTCAGTTTCCGGAAATACAATTTTTGATATTACCAAAGCGCCGGGAGCAGCCATTAGGCTGGCAGCCATCAGATAATCTGCTCTCGCTCCCATATTAGCATAAACAATTAGCACACTGCCGGCGATACATGCAAGACTTCCACTCATGGATGCGAGCAACTCACTCAGAGTCATTGTATCCAGATAAGGATGTATCATGATCTGTGCCTCTACCTGACCTACAAAAGCACTGGCCACATTGCTTAAAGCTTCAGCGCCGCTTACACGCATTATGTAATTCATAGCGTGAGCTATGGCTGATACAACCAATTGCATCACCTTTATGTAATAGAGTATTGCTACAAGAATGCAAACCAATATGATTGTAGCTGTGATATTAAATGCAAAGACAAAAACCCCAGGTGTATTATAATTGACAATATGCCCTGTGGCGTCAAAGGAGGATAATCCGCCATAAACAAAATCTGCACCTTCTTTAGCAAACCCCTCCAATTTTTCCATTCCTTTTCCCAGATACTGAAAAAATCTGTTTACCGGAGCGACTTTTAGAATCAATAAGGCAATAAATATTTGTAATGCTAACCCACTAATAACAAGACGAGCGTTAATACGTTTTTTATTATTGGAGAAAAGAAATGCAATGCCCAGTATAAGGATAATACCACCTAAACCAGCAAAGCGCTCCATAAGAGTTGTTTCTATGAAAATAATGTTTTCATCCGGTTTTTATAATTTTCTTTTGATCAAAGTGCATCAAAAGTAGATTGCTATTTAGGGTTACTGTTTTTGTACCTTTGCATCCCATGATCAGAATAGGTAAAATAGTAGCCACACACGGCTTGCAAGGTGCTTTAATATTGACTCATATTGTAGGTGATTCAAAATGGCTCAAAAAAGAAGATGCATTATTCATGGAATTGCAGAAAAGTAGCTACATACCTTTTTTTGTAACCCAAGCAAAGGCAAATAATAAAGAAGAGTATATAATAAATGTAGAAGACATTGAAACAGTAGAGAAAGCTCATAGACTGATCGGGAAGAACGTATATGTGCAGGAAGATATATTGGCAAAATATGCCGATGAAACGCCCCTGCTATGGATTGGATTTAACTTAGTGGATAGGAATAAAGGCAATTTAGGAACGATAGAAGATGTAATGCAAGCAGCAACACAATGGCTGGCTAAATTTACATATAGCGGAAAGGAAGTGTTGATACCTTTGGTTGAGCAAACTATTGAAAGCGTGAATCTCAAATTAAAAACTGTGTATGTTGATTTGCCTCATGGTTTGCTTGAGGTTTATATTGGCCAATAAGTGATAATTTTTAAAGAGATTGTTTATTATTTTATCTAACAATGAGAATTGATATCATAACGGTGCTTCCTGAGCTTTTAGAAAGTCCTTTCAGTCATTCTATTATGAAAAGGGCACAATCTAAAGGATTGTTGGAAGTATATACTCATAATCTGAGAGACTACACTCCATTTAAACATGGTCAGGTAGATGATTATCAATTTGGCGGTGGTGCTGGTATGGTGATGATGCCTGAACCATTGGTAAATGTGCTTGAAAAGCTAAAAAACGATCGTCTTTATGATGAAGTGATATACATGACTCCTGATGGTCAGCTTTTCGAACAAAAAACTGCAAATATTTTATCATTAAAGGAGAATCTTATAATTATATGTGGACATTATAAAGGAATAGATGAGCGTGTTAGGGAGCATTTTATCACTAAGGAAATATCAATAGGAGATTATGTACTTAGTGGGGGTGAGCTGGCCGCAGCAGTGGTAGTTGATGCGATTGGTCGCCTCATACCAGGAGTTTTAAATGACGAGACCTCTGCTTTATTTGATTCCTTCCAGGATGGATTATTGGCCCCGCCTGTTTATACCCGTCCGGCGGATTTTAGAGGGTGGAAAGTGCCGGATGTATTACTGGGTGGGGATCCTAAAAAAATAGATACGTGGCGACATGAAGAGGCCTTAAAGCGTACAGCAGAACGCAGACCGGGACTTCTTAAAGATGAACATCAGGAATAAAAGGCGAAAATTTTTGCAATCATTGAAATTTATATTACCTTCGCAATCCCAAAAAACAATAAAAAATGGAAGCTTTAGCGTTTGTACACGAGCAGCTGACAGGGAAAAAAGAATTTCCAAAGTTCAAAGCCGGCGATAATATTACCGTTAATTATAAAATTATTGAAGGTAACAAGGAACGTATCCAGTCATTTAAAGGCGATGTTGTAAAGCGCCAGGGACGTGGTTTTACACAGACTTTTACCGTACGTAAAATATCTGATGGAGTGGGCGTTGAACGTTTATTCCCTCTTTATTCTCCTAATATTGAGTCTATCACACTGAATAAAACAGGCCGTGTACGCCGTGCGAAACTGTACTATCTGCGCAGCCGTTCCGGTAAATCTGCTCGTATTAAAGAAAAGAAGCAAATACATACTGCATAATTTTATTTGTCAATAATGATATTAAAAGGGATATACTTAGGTATATCCTTTTTATTGTCCACTGGGTAAATACCTCGCGGCTTGCCGCGTACGAAAAAAAGTAGAATATTTGGGCGATGAGCCCAAGTAAGTTATTGTCCACTGGGTAAATACCTCGCGGCTTGCCGCGTACGAAAAAAAGTAGAATA
>DATNFP010000155.1:0-33756 GCA_035606335.1 Flavipsychrobacter sp.
TCCCAATCTTTCAAAGAACTTTATCCCTTCACGCCGGTCGCCTTTGCAACCAGCAGGATACTTGTGACGTGCGTGGAATCGAACCACTTCCTCCGGGGCCTATCCCCCTCACACCGTTATCTTTTTAAGAACTTTTTGTTATCAACCCGTTAACCAATCCCCCTAAGGGAGCGCAAAGGTATACACCTTATTCCATTCTACAAAATCATTTTCCTGATTTATTTTTCAGAATTTTTCTCACCACAAAGTCTACTGGAAATCGCTAAAAGAGCTGTCGTTTTTTTGAAACGGGTTGCAAAGATAACAAGCTTTTCTGCAACCACAAAATCTTTTAAAATTTTATTCTTTTCTATACCTGTAAAGAGCTTTTTCAAAAACGGAGTGCGAAGCTACGGTTAATATTTTGATGCTACAAGTATGTATGACAAATTCTTTGTTTCACAATTAAAAAATACTTCAGCAATCACGGACAATATTTAATAAATTTGATGACACACAACCTTTTATGAAAAAAAACCTGCTCCTACTCTCATTACTTTCTGTAATGTTTCTTATTTCTTCCTGTGAAGAAGAAAAATCGAATATGCCTTATATCCAGCAAATGAAGGATACCATATTTGCCGGTTACCCAACCGTAGCAGGCGTAACTATAGATGTACAGGAATCTACAATGCTGGAAGTGGTGCTGAAAGATGCTAGCCTGTATAACAAAACTGATGCTGACAGACAAAAAGTAGCAACCAGCATAGGCATGATGGCGTTACGCATTTTTGGAAAGGATAACAAACTGGAGAGAGGGGAATTACTGGTAAGTAAGGATATGCCCAGTGGGGAAATAATACCTGATGATGCAAAAAAGACCAACATAAATATAGACAGCCTGAAGAAAGTCACGACCAATTAATTTATTGTTTTACTCTGCTGTAATGAGGAAACTATACGTTCGCTTATCAATAGTTATTGCTCTTTTATTTTCACTTTTCGTAAATGAACTATATGCGAAGAAAAAAGTAAAGACAGCAACCATACCTTTTCAATATAGCCAATCATTAATATTTGTAAGAGTAAAAGTTAATAATAAGTCAGGCTTATTATTTCTATTGAATACAGGGGCAAATACATCAGTAATAGACAAAAGTATCGCTGAAAAACTAAAGCTTTCGATCCTGGATCACGATACAGTATTAGGAACTGCAGGAAAAGAACCGGTACAAACTCTAAAAATAAAAACGCTACAAGTTGGAGACGAGACGATAAAAGACCTGATAATATCCAAGCGGGATCTAAGTGGCTTTGTGAAAGTAAACAATTACAAAATAGACGGAATATTGGGTACCGATTTCCTGAAAAACTTTGCAATAACTATTGATTTTGGAGACAGAAGAATCTTCCTTTCACGCAAAGCAATGAAGCCGGGGAGGCAGATGTACATCCCTTTTGAAATGGATGACAACATCCCAAGATTTGAAGCAAGACTTAATGATACGCTTAGCACGTACCTGAGATATAATAGTGGGGTAAGCCTTAATCCAAATAAGGATGTCTATGTGAACGTTTCACCAAGCCAATGGTACCAACTAAAAATGGCTAACCGACAATTAAATCCGGTTCGCTATATGACGGGGACAGGAGTAGGAGGTAATGTATATCTGCAAGTAGTGAGTATAGACAAACTTGCGTTTAACGGAATGGAAATAAAATCTCCGTTTATTATTGTGCAACCCAGGGAGGGGTATTTTGAAAAAGATGAGGCGATAGGATTTTTTGGAAATAATTTACTTGAAAAATATTACAAAGTAACCATTGACTTCCTGAATAATAGGATTGTATTTAACAACGTAAAGAAAAAAGAGCTGACACCTTGAATTAATCTTTAAACTATCTCGTTAATGAATAGTCTAATTCAGTCATACCTCGGAAGTAATGTTTTTAAAAAGGCTATCTCTTACCTGTGTCATCATTTTATTTAGTTGCAATGTTTTTTCACAAACATATAGGGTAACCGGCCAGATATTAGATAGCAAGGATAATTCTTCACTGATAGGTGTAACTGTTTTTCTGTCACCTGCTAATGACAGCACTCAAAAAAACGGTACTACAACCGATGCTAACGGAAATTTCGAGATCGATAATGTAGCTACAGGTAGATATTATTTGAAATCAGTCTATCTCGGTTATCAAACACATACTCAAATTGTAACTGTCGCAGGAAAAAATACCGGTGTGGGCGCCATAACTATGAAAGTTGTGACAAATAAATTAAAAGATGTGGTGGTAGAAGGGAAACAAATACGTGCGCAACAAATGGGCGATACTACACAATTTAATGCCGACGCATATAAAACAAATCCTGACGCTACAGCAGAGGATCTGGTAACTAAAATGCCCGGTGTAACATCTGATAATACAGGTGTAAAAGTAAATGGGGAATCAGTGCAACAGGTATATGTGGATGGCAAACCATTTTTCGGAACGGACCCTACCCTTGCTCTCAAAAATCTACCTGCTGAAGTGATTGATAAAATACAGGTTTTTGATAAGCTTAGCGACCAGGCACAGTTTACCGGATTTGATGATGGCAACTCTCAAAAAACACTCAATATTGTAACGAAAAAAAATAAAAGTAACGGACAATTTGGTAAAGCATTTGCAGGATATGGAACAGATGATAGATATCTGGCTGGTGGAAGTCTAAATGATTTTGATAGTGATACAAGGATCTCAATTATCGCATTATCAAATAATGTAAATCAGCAAAACTTTAGTGTACAAGATATATTAGGAGTAGTAGGCAGCAACAGTGGTCAAAATATTGGCGGATTTAGTGGTCGTGGCGGAAGAGGAGGAGGCGGTGGTTCAACTGCATCGGTTAATAATTTTTTAGTAGGGCAACAAGGTGGTATCACAACTACTAATTCAATTGGACTGAATTATAGTGATAACTGGGGAAAGAAAATAAAAGTAAGTGGTAGTTACTTCTTTAATAGTACTGACAACACTAATAACACTCAATTGGTAAGAAATTATTTTACAAGTTCAGATAGCGCTCTTGTCTATAATGAAAACAATAATTCTGAGGCGAAGAATTTCAATCACAGATTCAATTTCAGATTTGAATATGATATAGACTCCTTTAATGCTTTGATAATTACCCCATCCATAAGCATTCAACAAAACTATACAACCACCGGCCTTTTAGCTAATGATTCACTCGATCACTTACTCTCGAGCAATACAGTAAATAACTCTACTGCAAATTATTCAGGGTACAATTTTTCAAACAACATCCTCTTTCAACATAAATTTCATAAGCGCGGCAGAACTATATCTGTAAATGTCGGTACATCTTCGAATGACAAAATAGGAGATGGTTCTTATTATTCTCTGAATAAATACTATCAAAACGACACTCCAGACGATTCTACCTTACTCAACCAGCAATATACTTTATACAATGATGGTTATACTTTATCAACCAATGTAACGTATACAGAACCCATTAGTAAAAAAAGCCAGTTAATGGCAAATTACAATCCGTCATACACCAAAAGTGATGCCGATAAAGAATCCTATAATTACGACTCGGCCGTACAACAATATTCAGATTTTGATGCCTTACTATCAAACAAATACAAAAACACGTACATCACACAGAGGGGTGGTCTTAGTTTTAGAAACGGAGACAGGAAATTTAATTTAATGTTCGGAGCGAACCTGCAATATGCAACTTTACAAGGTGAAGAATACTTTCCATATAGCTATAGTGTAGATAAAGTCTTTACAGATGTATTACCAATTGGAATGCTTAACTGGAGATTTGCCGATGGTAGAAATCTGCGTATAATGTACCGGACCAATACTGTAGCGCCAAGTATTACCCAATTGCAAAATGTTATAGACATAAGCAATCCACTGCTTTTAAAAACCGGGAATATAAACCTGAGGCAGGACTATGAACAAACTCTTATAATACGTTATGGATTGACCAAGGCTGCGAAAGCACATAACTTTTTTATTTTTTTCTATGCTAACTATATCAATGACTATATCGGGAATTCAACCTTTATACCAACCAGGGATACCCTTTTCCAGAACTATCTGATACGCAGTGGTAGTCAGTTAACATTCCCTGTTAATCTAAACGGATATTGGAATAATAAAGCTTTTGTAACTTATAGTTTACCTGCAGATTTTATAAAAAGTAACTTAAATCTTAATGGCGGGGTTGCCTATACACGCTCACCAACACTGGTAAATAATACACTTAATATTTCGAACAACTATGTACCGACCGGAGGTGTAGTATTAAGCAGCAATGTGAGCGAGAAACTCGATTTCACGCTATCATATACAGGGACATATAACATCGTCCAAAACACATTACAAAATCAGGCTAATAACAATTATTACACACATACAGCAGCATTTAAAATAAACTGGATATTTTGGAAAGGAGTTGTAATAAATACCAATTTTACTGATAGCTATTATTCAGGATTTAGTAATGCCCCATCCGAAAATATATTTCTATGGAACGCCTATATTGGATATAAGTTCCTGAAAGGGCGCGCAGTAGAGGCGAGAATCAGCGCATTTGATATCCTGAATCAAAATAAAAGCATTACCCGTTCAGTGACAGAAACCTACGTGGAAAATGACAGGACACAAGTATTGCAACGCTATTTTATGCTGCAACTCACTTATACTTTGAGAAACTTTAAAGGTGCAGCACCCGACAGTACCAATGAAGAAAATATGTATAAGCGCTATAATAATTTCCGTAACTACCGGAATAATGGCGGACAATATTAATAGTCATATTTTTCTTTCCAGCAATGCCTGAGGTAATCGCGCAAACGGGCTTCTGCCGCATTATCACCGGGATCATATAACTTAGTACCACTGATTTTATCAGGAAGAAATTCCTGCTCCACAAAATTACCCGGGTAGCTATGTGCATATTTATAGCCTAAGCCATAATCAAGCTTTTTCATTAATCCTGTCGGAGCATTGCGAATATGCAATGGCACCGGCAGATCTCCTGTTTTTCGTACCAGCGATTGCGCGTCGCTAATGGCTGTGACAGCTGAATTACTTTTGGGGGAAGATGCAAGGTATGAGACAGTTTGAGACAATATAATACCGCACTCAGGGTAACCGATCAGCTCTACAGCCTGAAAACAGGTTGTAGCAAGTAATAAGGCATTGGGATTAGCATTGCCAATGTCTTCGCTCGCTAATATTACCATCCTACGAGCAATAAATTTGGGATCCTCCCCACCCTCTATCATCCGTGCTAACCAATATATTGCAGCATTGGGATCACTACCCCGCATAGACTTAATAAAAGCAGATATTATATCATAATGCTGTTCCCCACCTTTATCATATAGCGCCATTTTATTCTGAACAACATCCTGCACTATATCGTTGGTTATATTCTTATTATCTACCGGTAAAGAACTGGCCACCAATTCTAAAAGATTTAATAGCCTGCGGGCATCACCGCCACTTAACTGCATTAACGCTCCCCATTCTTCGATATGCACATTTTGACGCTTAAGCCACTCGTCTTTTATCATCGCGTGATGAACCAATGTCATCAAATGTTCCTCCGTCAAAGGCTTTAACACATATACCTGGCAGCGGCTTAATAATGCACTGATAACTTCAAAAGATGGATTTTCAGTAGTTGCACCGATTAGTGTTATAATGCCCTTTTCTACAGCCCCTAGTAAACTATCCTGCTGTCCTTTATTGAAACGATGAATTTCATCAATGAAAAGTAATGCATGCCCAACCTTCCGGGCCTGCTCTATTATCGCGCGTACCTCTTTTACACCGCTGTCGATAGCGCTCAATGTAAAAAAAGGCATATCCAATGAATGGGCAATTATTTGAGCCAATGTGGTCTTTCCAACACCCGGAGGACCCCAGAATATAATAGAATGCGCTTTGTGACTATGGACCATTTGTTCCAGCACCTTTCCCTTACCCACCAGATGTTCCTGGCCAATAAATTCTTCCAGCGTCTTTGGTCTCACTCTCTCCGCCAAAGGAATATTCGATGATGTAGATAACATAATTTAATATTGATTGTAGTTTAAAGTATTTGCTTTATTTTAGCCTTATGATACGCAAATTACTGATCCTTGTTTGCCTTTTTAGCAGTGTGAATACTTTTGCTCAGCAAACATCTGATAATCAAAATAACTCTGACTCTCCACAGCCGGGAAGTGAATATAAAACAATAGGTGCTCCCCTTCCTGAGTTAAGGATCATCACCTCAAAAAACCAGGAGATCACTAATAAAACTGTAAAAAACAAAGCTAATCTCATTGTCATGCTTTTTAATCCCACCTGTGGACATTGTGAAGATGAAACCGCAATGCTTGAGAAAAATATGTTTCTGTTTAAGAAAAGCAAATTACTGATGGCTGCGGCTCCAATGATGGGTCCCTATCTGGAAACCTTTGAACATACTTATAAGCCAAACGAATATCCACAGATATTAATAGGTATAGATAGCAATCATCTTATTGATAAAACATTCTTATATCAAGCATTACCGCAATTAAATATTTATGATAAAGACAGAAAATTGATAAAGATATTTAGCGGAGAAACTCCTATTGATTCATTAAAACAATACATAGAATAAATTATCCTTAGATAAAGTCAATAAAAAAGTGCAGCTAGAACAACTGCACTTTTTTATTTCATTAGGTTTCCCTAAGCCGCACTTTCGTGCTTTACATAATCGCGCAACTTACGTACATAATCAAAATATCCTGCTTCCATACGCATCCAAAAAACAATGAATATTAGTACGCCAATACTCAAAAGGGTGTACGTGAAAGTAGAATACTCTTCTTTGCCGAATAAAAAGAAACAGAGGGCACCTATAAGCATAAATGAGCAAAAGAATATGACTACAGCGGGGCCGCCGGAGTCAATTTTGCGCATTTTTGAACTGATTACTATTTGTGTTTTGTCTCCCTTGTCCTTAAATTCAATGTGAGTGATAGGCAAAGTTTTAATTGCTGTTATTTGCTCAGCGTGAGGAATGATCCGAAGCATACGGTCTTTTTCCGAGACCTCAAAATCCAAATTATGTACTGTTACGTGCTTGCCCCGAAGGCGATTTTTAATTTCGTCCACAGGCATCGAAGACTGATAACGGTAAGTTCTTGTAAAAATCATAGGCAAACATTTAAAATTGTGAAAAGAACTAAATTTTGTTGTATGAAAGTTAAGTATAATTTTTGTTAATGCAAAATGCGTTCAGGCAGGATTTACCCTTTAAAATCAATATTATTATATTTATTTTAATGTGTTAAGGACAATAAATTAATTACTTATTAAGTAAATACCTATATTACTAGGAGGGGGGATCAAATGAAGTTTAGCACATCTGTGAATATCTTTTCTCATATTATTTATTACCAATAATCTGGTAATACTGTTCCACCATATTTCTATAATATGGCTTTAACTGTGGCGGGACGGTCTTATATAATTCCAAAAGTTGCTGTGGTTGCTGCATATATTTTTGAAGCTCTGCGGGAATTGGCCGGCTTATTTCGTTTTGAGGAATTTTTGAAACACGTTTATCATCCTGCTCTTGTTCCTGTAGCGCTTTTTCGCTTTCAAGTAATCGTGTCATTATATCTTTTTGCCGTGCAAACAGATCATTATTCAATCTGCGATTAACCAAATCTGTTTCAGTTCTATCCATCTTTTGCTGTGCATCCTGCAACTCGCGGCTACTATTCAGTCCTTTACTATTCAGCAAGCTGTTGAGTTCCTGTAGCTGCCTACGTATCGAAGCCTGTTGCTCTGCGAGTCTTGCTAACTGTTCTGATTCACCCGTATGCTCATTATTACCGGATTGCTTCCCTTGTTTTTGCTGATCACCAGGCTTATTACCATCTTGACCTTCTCTTCTTTGCATTGCATTTTGCAATTGCTGCATTGCATTGCCTAAATTCTGTTGTTTTGTAATAATATCCTTCATTTCCTGCCCTACCCCCGGTTTAGAACTCATTCCGGGCTTTGGCGTCATACCCCCGGGATTATTACAACTACCCTTTTGCCCTTTCATAGCCTGGCTTTGCATTTGCAATAAATTTGAAAGCACTTCATTAAGCATCAGGGCAAGATTGTTGGTATGCGTCATTACATATTGCTGGCGGGTTTGTGCATCTGCCGTGCGGCGGTCTTCCAGGTCATTTACAGAATATTGCATATTTCTTTCAAGCTCTGTAGTTTCTTTATTTATAGTCGTAGCTAATTTGAACTGGCGCTTACTCAATACGTACAGGCTATCCCTTATCATCATTGAGTTATTGTGTAAGCGATTCTGCTCTTCCTGGTTGGCTACATAAGATTGACTTGTGATGGAGGTTTGCTGTACATTCTTCATTAAATCCTCCTGGTCGAATGAAAGACGGATAAGATTGGTAAGGATTTGGCGAACAGCTCTGATATCCATCTTCAGTTGCTGCATATCACTGCCACTTGCCATCTCCCGGAGAGATTGAGACATTTCCTGCAGGTTTTGCGCAGCTTTATTTTGCGACTCGCTTGATTTGCTATTCTGATTTTCATTAAGTTGCTGCTCACTTTGCTGCATGTTCTGCTGTGCTTGCTTACCCTGCTGCTGCGACTCGTTTAAAGATTGTTTTTGCTCCATCTTATCATTGAGCTGCTGCATTTCCTTCATATCCTGCTGCATCGTTTTGTCCAGGTCTTTTTTAAGATCATCTTGTTTTTTACCAAGCGCCTGGTTGTCCGTGCTCTTTTTATCTGTTTGCTCTTTTAGATCAAGCTGCTGCTTAGCCAAATTGTCGAGCTTATTTGCCATATCTTCCATGCGCATTTGCATTTCCAGCTTTTTCATTAGCTCCTGCATGCGCTTCATATCCATATTGAACAGCTTATTATCTTCCTGTAACTGCTGCATTGTCTGTACCGCATTATCTTTATTCAATCTTTGCATCAAATCCTGCAGCTTTTTCATCTCTTCTTTAAGCTCATTATTCAGCAGATTATCCAATTGTTTCTGCATTTCATCCTGCTTGTCCTTCAGATCTTGGCTATACTGCTTCTGATCGCTTTCTTTTTTTTCCTCCTCAAAGCGCTTCTTTATATTTTCCACCTGGCTTTGTAAGGTTTGTTGCTGTTGCATCATATCCTTTAAGGATTGCTGCTGTTGCCAATCAAGCTGATTACTTTGCAACATTTTTGTCTGCATGTCTTTGTAATCGCTCTGAAGTTGTTGCAATTTTTCAGCACTATTGCTGATGCCAGAATTTATCTGGTTAGCATTCGCATTGATAGCTGAGTCTATCTGCTTCTTATCGTACATCTGATAAGACATCACCTCACTCCGTACCGACTTGGGACCATGCACGCCATCATTATCCCATGCTTCTATATAATAAGTAAGTTTCTGGCCTGTCTTGAGATTTAAACTTTCTATATCAAAATATTGCTGAAAAGCAGTAAGAGCACCCTGAGTAATTTTTAATGGTATGCTTTTACTTGCTATGGGTTGATTTCTCTCGTCACTGATATTGTAATGAAATAAAACACGTGTGATACCATAATCATCTCCCGCAGTACCGCTCAATAATATTTGCTTGCGAGATACAGTATCTGTAAACTGCTGTACCTGTATTACAGGATACTGATCAGGTATTACCTGTACCTGGTAGTGATAACTATCGACAAAAGAAGATTGGTTATTCTGTAAAGCAAGTGTATAGGTAGTATCATTCATAAAACGATACTGGTACCCAAACATCGAAGCATTTTTTGGTAGATTTATTGAGGCGCCATTACCCAATCTTAAAGTAGCTTTATCAGTATATTCAGCAATAAAAGCCCATGTCACCTTGGTGCCTACCGGCAAAGTCATATCGCCAAGGCTGTTCCGAACCTCATCTTTTTTGCCAATATATGCAGGATAACTAATGTTTACCTTAAAAGCCTTGAGAACAGGTTTTTGAGCAACATGCAAAATGTATGGCTGTGAATAAAAGCCTGCCGCA
The DNA here is from genome assembly GCA_035606335.1 of Flavipsychrobacter sp. Taxonomy (GTDB): domain Bacteria; phylum Bacteroidota; class Bacteroidia; order Chitinophagales; family Chitinophagaceae; genus DATNFP01. The sequence continues at coordinate 10,056 of DATNFP010000155.1, forward strand.
AATAGCCTAAAGTTTACAGGATCAGTAACATTTCTAAATATATATTGAAAGCTATGCCTCCCTACCACCTGCATTGGGACACGTTCTGAACCTATTTCTATATACATTTCATCAGGCAATGCGTTCCCATCTGCTTCAGCTTTTAAAATAAAATCGGAATTACGAATAGCCAGCAATGGTTCACTCTTAATGACAAAGTTGAAAGGTGCAGGTTTTTCGAATGCTTTCGTTGGTTGCAACAAACGTGTAGAAGCCTCCCGAAAAACATTGGGCGCAGCCACGAGAATAAATACACCAATTAATAACAAGGGTAATAAAAAGCGGAGATATTTTCTGTTTTTAGATAAATCGATTGCCGATGCAAAAGGCACTACAGATATCAGCTTTGCCTTTTGGTCTATGCTTGCCTCTATCAGTTCGCGACTTGTATTATCATTTGATAATCTTTTGAGCTGTAAAATATTTAACAGCTTATCGCTTATTTCCGGAAAATGGCGACCAACGATCAAAGCTGCCTGGTCGTGAGAAATTATTTTGCCCAGGCGAGCCATTTTAAATAAAGGTATAATTACCCATACTATTAATGACGACAATCCAAGAACTACAAACGTTGATACAACGGTAACCCTAAGCCAAACAGGCATATATAGAAAATATTCGCCTACACTAACCGACAGTATATAAAATAGAAGACAGCTAAAAAAGATCAGTGACCCTCTAATTACCTGGTTAGCATAATATTTTCGTATAAAAGCGTCTAAACGTGATATCAGCCAGTCGTAATTACTCATACTATTTCTCTAATGCAATATAACGGAAATTATTGTGTAATGGTTCATAAGACAATGTTATATGTAAATTTGCAAATTGATTGGAAATAGAAATGATGCAATTGTATCCGGCACATGCCGTAGAAGCTTTAGAGTATAATAAGATCTGCCAGTTATTAAAGCAAAAATGCCGGACAGACAATGCAGGTGAACGCGTGGAGCAAATGCGTTTTCATACACGTATAGAATACGTTGAAAATGCTCTTTTGCAAACACTTGAGTTTAAATCCATACAGCTTGGCTCGGATCATTTTCCTAATGATTTTACCAGGAATCTTGAAAAAGAATTGAAACTACTAGCAGTACCGGGAGCAGTACTGAATGGGGAACAATTATTAGCCATACAGTATTTATCCCTGAACATGCGGGATATATTGCTGTGGTTTAAAAAACATAACGAACTATACCCCCATCTCAGAGCCTTAACAGATAACATTACTTATGAAAAACAAATAAATGACACTATTTCGTCAGTAATTGATGAAAATGCTCAGGTAAGAGATACAGCATCAAAAGAATTGGCAAATATCAGATCAGAAATAGCGTCGAAAAGACAGGAGCTGAGAAAAGTGTTTGAAAGTGTTTTAAGAAAGCTTAATAAACAGGGATATCTTGCTGATATATCCGAAGGGTTCCTGAATGGACGACGAACAGTTGCAGTGGCCGCTGAACACAAGCGAATAGTGAAAGGGATTTTGCACGGCGAAAGTGAATCGCAACGCACTGTATTTATAGAGCCCGAGGAAACCATAGAATTGAACAACGAGCTGTTCTCACTGGAAAGAGCCGAAGCAAAAGAGGTGCATAGGATACTCGCACAGACTACAGCGATTCTATCAAAACATCAGCCAATACTTGAAGCTTACTATCATTTATGCGGTTTGTTTGACTTCATTCGGGCAAAGGCTTTATTAGCCATAGACATGAATGGTGAAATGCCAAGATTAAGCGTCCATCCTGGAGTGCTTTTAATTAAAGCATATCATCCATTGCTATATCTGCATAACAAACAGCAAAACAAGCCAACTGTCCCCCTTAATCTGACCCTCGACCGGCAAAATAGGATATTGATCATCAGCGGGCCCAATGCAGGGGGAAAAACAGTGTCAATGAAAACAGTGGGGTTGTTACAATTAATGGTTCAGGCTGGATTGCTAATACCCGTAGACCCAAATTCTGAAATAGGCATTTTCAAACAGCTAATGATCCATATTGGCGATACACAATCTATAGAGCATGAGTTAAGTACTTACAGTGCTCATTTGCGTGATATGAAATATTTTATGGATTATGCAAATGGGAAAACATTATTTTTTATTGATGAATTAGGAAGTGGTTCTGATCCAAACCTGGGTGGTGCATTTGCAGAGGCAATCGTTGAGGAACTGGCAGGTAAACATGCCTTAGGAATTATTACAACCCATTATCTGAATCTGAAAGTGATGGCTGGAAAGGTGTCCGGAATAATAAATGGTGCGATGGCATTTGATGAAGAAAAGCTGGAGCCCTTATATCAATTAAATATCGGGAAGCCGGGCAGCTCTTATACATTTGCTATTGCTCAGCGAAGTGGCTTACCTGATAAGGTAATAGAGCGGGCAAGGCAACTGACACAGCGCGAACATTTTCGCCTGGACAAAATGCTGCACCAAACAGAACAACAATCTGTCCGCCTTTCAGAAAAAGAAAAGGAGCTCAATAAGCTATTGAAAGAAAACAATACATTGAAAAATGATTACGAAGAACTAACTAACAAGGAAAAACTAAAACAACATTTTCACACCCTAAAGCTTCAAAACAAAATAAAAAAAGAAGAGCTGGATTATTTACGTGATACTGAAAGAAAATTCAAACAAATAATTCACGATTGGAAGAAAACTGAAAACAAACAGGAAGTGATAGAATCTGCAGAAAATGTTTTGTTCAGAAAAAAACAAATACAGGTAAATGCAGCAGCAGCAAAAAAAGCAGACAAAAACTATGATGTGCTTGGGGGGAAACCAAACGTGGGTGATTTAGTAAGAAACAAAGATAATCACCAGGTAGGCAAATTAGTAGAAATACGGGATAAGCGCGCGATAGTACAAATAGGGCAAATGCCGTTTAACGTAAACCTTGACGAATGGATTGTCGTGAAGAAAAAAGAAAAACAAAATTCAAAGAATAAATAATTCTTTATGCAGTATCAGACAATAACTATCCACTTCCTTTCATTTTATTAATTACAGCCTGTTGTTTTATATATGCGTTTTTCAATATTCTGTTCAATAATTCATCATCTGGTTTTAAATCTTTTGCCTTTAACAAGTAAGAAATACCCTTGTCGTAATCATCTTTTAGTAGATACGCAAGCCCTAAACCTTCAAAAGCATAAAAATCGTCTTTATTAATTTCAAGCGATAGATTGCAATATTTTATTGCAGCATCAGAACTATCAAGCAGCGCTTTATTAAAACCGATAATACCATATATGCCGGCATTATTACCAACAGTTTGCATATAAAGAGAAAAGAGAGAATCAGCAATTGCAAAACTATCATCCTGAAAAGCAATCATGGCTCTCAGATCGAATCTGTTTGTATCTTTTATTACAGCAGTAACAGGAAGCCCATCTATATTTACCGTATGTATAGTGCCACCGGGCGGAAAGCTATTGGCAAGATAATCGGGGCCCAGAAATATGGTATTGAACACTCCATATGTCCAGGGCTTGATAGATCGGGCTACGCATCCTATACTTACTACTTTCACTTTTGAACCAGGGTAATGCCTTTGTATGTAATAGTCCAGAAAGGCGTAAGTATTTGTTGCAATCCTGACAGTATCGTTTGATTGTGCAATTGGCTCATTCGTCATTAACCAATCAACAGCTTTTTTAACAGTTATTTCCCAATAATCTGTTTCATAGTTATAGTAAGCATTTTTAAAGCCACCCACTGATTCGTTAAAATATGCATATTCATAAGGATGATTGTTAAAGCTCCAGGCAATTGGCTTGATCATGGCTAACAGGCAAATTGCAAAAAATGCGCCTTTAAATACGGGTCTCTTTATGGTTTCAAAAATATTGTTTAGCCCAATTCCTGCGATAATGATAAATCCAGGATAAATAAATAGAAAATGTCTCCACCCGGAATACAATGCAGCTTTCGTAAGCATAGCATAGATAATGGGAAAGACTGAAGTAAATAAAATGAGAAAAAGATACTTACGATTAAGGATTGTGCGTTTTAAAAAAAGTAAAATTATTGATATTATGATACATGCCTGTATGAAAAGAGGAATAGTAATAGACATGAATTTTATAAGATAAAACGGCGGTAAGTGAAGGGAGTCAATAACTGCCCCATCAAAATTTAATTTGATTTTTACCGGATACCTTTTAACAACATTCAATGTTTCAGAAAGATTATGTATCGGGTCTTGTAGCAGGAATGGCCATGTAATAGTTACCAGGCAAAGGCAACCAAGTATTATGACAACCAATTTAGCTGATAATGAGACTATGTTTTCCTTTAGTTGTGACCTTAGGTTTTTGTCAATTAAAAAAAATAGTGCAACAAAAAGCAGTAAATAAAAAATTAATAATAATCCACCGATACGTGTACCGGATGTGAAAGCAAACGAAAAAAGTAAAAACAAAGACATTTTCCATGATGGAGTTGGAAGTTCTTCGAGAAAGCAGATGATAAAGTAAATAGACGCAATGTATCCTGTACAGAATGGGATGTCTTTGGTATTGAACAAAATGCTTCCAAAGAAAGTAGGAGTAAGGAAAAGGAGCCACTCCGTAAATATTGCTGCGCGCCAGTTGCTTAATTTGGCTGCTATAAGGCCTGCAAATAAGATAGCAATAATGCCAAACAGTTGTATAAATATATGCCTTGAATTAAACTCCTGGGTCCCTTTATCTAATCCCGTTATTTTATTGAACCCTACGGGTATATATTCGAATGCACTGCCATAAAAACGGAGATTACTGTCTATGACATATTCATTTTCCCCGCCCGGTTCAAGGAATGACTTGTCTTTACCACCGCTTAAGTAGTAAGCATAGTTAGCTTTACAGTAAGTATTCATATCCATCTCATCAACATGGAATCCTATATTATAGCCACTGATCCATGTGAGGAGAAGCATTGCGGCAAGTGAAAAGAAAAAGATCCTCTTTGCGGCAAGAGTATTTCTGCCGTGTATTGATGTGGTATTCGGGTCTATTTGTTTATTTTTCTGTTTGCTCATAAAATGGGATAAGCACGATCAGAACAATATAGTCGAAATCTTAAACTTAAGTAAGCCTTTAGAACAAAAAATGAGAAATAATATCTATCTACATCGCTTTCACAAGCGATCCCAATCTTTTAAAAACCTTTTCCAGTTCAGGTTTCCAGTTAATGCCAAAACTAAGTCGCATACAATTATGATAACGGTCTTGTAACGTGAACATAGCGCCGGGTGCAATACTTATTCGATATTCCATTGCTTCCTGATATAGCTTATAAGTGTCAATCCTTTTATCTAATTCTACCCAGAGTATGAATCCACCTTGTGGATGACTAACCTTGGTGCCTTCAGGAAAATATTCACCAATGGCACGTATAAACTGCAGACTATTGCGATGCAATGTTTGCCTTAGTTTTCTTAAATGATATTCATACCTGCCGGCTGTGAGAAAATTTGCAACAGCAGCCTGTTCAGCAGTAGGAGAGGAAATGCTATGATATCTTTTCAAACGCTTTATTTGTTCCAGGTACTTGCCTGGAGCCACCCACCCTACTCTATAACCCGGAGCCAATGTTTTGGAAATGGAGCTGCACCATAATACATTTCCTTCCTCGTCATAGCTTTTACAGCTTTTAGGCCTTTTGTTTCCAAAATATACATCACCATATATATCATCTTCTATCAGCGGTATACCATGAAACGACAGTAGTTTTACCATTCCCTCTTTATGCTCATCCGGCATACAATAGCCTAACGGATTACTGAAGTTTGAAACAAAAACACATGCTTTTATCCTATGGTTCTGTAGTGCTTTTTTTACATCATCCGGATCAATACCAATATCCGGATCTGTAGGCAATTCCAATACTTTTAGGCCCAGACTATGTGCCAATTGAAGTGTGCCAAAATAGATGGGGCTCTCTACAGCAATGGTATCTCCTCTCTGTGTTAGCGCCATCAGGCAATAAGAAAGAGCATTCATGCAACCCGCAGTTGTCACAAGGTCATCTGCCTGTAATGTGCCATCCCAATTTAATGACATGCGGGCAACCTGCCTGCGCAATAATTCATTCCCTTGCAAATGCTCATAAGATGTACCCCCGGCAGGCAAACTACGGATAGCCTGTAGCATTGCTTTGTTCAACTTGGCAATAGGCAATAGCTCAGGTGCCGGTACCCCTACTGATAAACAAGTATTACGACTATCGCTGAAATCTTCATATACCTCGGAGATAATAGCCTCCACATTTTTGCTATGCGCAGTAGATTGTGGATGGCTTTTCCCGGGCTTCTGAGGAAAACGAGACGGATTGAACCGTACATAATATCCGGACTGTGGACGGGATTCAATTAATCCTTTGCTCTCCAAATGATAGTAAGCCTGCAAAGTAGTACTCATACTAATGCCATACTCTTTACTCAACAAACGAACCGATGGCAATTTATCACCAAGATTCAGAACATTATCCATTATCTGCTTTTCAATAACATCGGCAATATGCAGATACAGATGATCGTTTTTCCCGTTCGATTTTGTTCTCATTTATTTAAACTGTTCTGGTCTAAATTACAAAAATTGTATCTGTTTTGTTTCAAATATTTTCATCAATTTTGTTAAGACATTGGAAAGCATGGCAAGACAAACGAAGGCATATTTAGCGTTAATGTTTATTTGCATCACCTGGGGTACTACTTATCTTGCCATACGTGTAGGAGTATTACATTTCCCCGCTTTTTTATTTGCAGGGATAAGACAGACTATTGCCGGAACCATATTATTGATCATTGCACTTCTGATAAATAAAAAAAGGGATCTGACACGAAAGAATGTATTAAGGCAAATGCTGATAGGCTTTTTAATGATCACAATTGGGAATGGTTTTGTTACATGGGGAGAAAAATATGTACCGAGTGGAATAGCGGCACTCATTTGTTCAATGATGCCCATATTCGCAGTTATCTTTGGTCTCACTTCTTCCAAAAGAGATCATTTCAATGCAATGATCGGCGGAGGGCTTCTTTTGGGAGTAGTGGGCGTAGGTCTTATTTTCAAAGACAGTCTATCCGACTTTACCAATACAAGCTATTTAAAAGGGATTGTCGCTACTCTTATCGCGACATCATGCTGGGCACTTGGCAGTCTCACTAATAAAAAGAATACACATCCTGTTAATCGCATGTTCAATTCCGGTCTTCAATTATTTTCCGGCGGAGCTTTTCTATTGATCAGCAGTCCGGTAGTTGATACTTATAAAGGAATACAAATCTGGCAACCGGATGCACTGCTTGCCTTATTATATCTCATCGTATTTGGTTCTGTATTGGCATACACCGCATATATGTTCGCACTTAGCAGACTACCTGTAGGGATCGCTACCATATATGCATATATAAATCCGCTTGTAGCCGTAATACTGGGATATTTAATACTAAGCGAGCCATTGACGATATATACGGTTTTTGCCTTTATTACTATAATGTTTGGTGTGTTTATGGTAAACAAAGGTTATAGAAAGCAACACAAATCAGAACAAAAAAAGTCTGCTGATAACTCGGTAACGGTATTACAAACAGCAGACCCTAATTAATATTTAATATAAAATGCAAATTGTATGGAATATCAAATTTCAATCACCTCGCAAACTGAACGATTAGTTACAGATACCAAAACATTGCCATTTGGTAAGATCCCCACAGAACACATGTTCATTACAGAATACTCAGGCGGCAATTGGCAAAATGCGCGCATCATTCCTTTCTCAAATATTTCTTTAAGTCCATTTGCCCAATGCTTTCATTATGGGCAAACTGCATTTGAAGGCATGAAGGCGTTTAGGATGCAGGATGGCAGAATAAGCATCTTTCGTCCCGATAAGCATTACGAAAGGTTTAGCAAGTCGCTTGAGCGCATGTGTATGCCTGATATACCTAAAGAATTATTCCTGCAGGCGCTTGACCAATTGGTAAAATTAGATTCGAACTGGATCCCTGAAGAAGAAGATGGTTCTTTATACATCCGGCCTTTTATGATAGCAACGGAGGATCGCATAGGCGTTAAGGTATCCGACGAATATCTGTTTATGATTGTGTGCTCTCCCGCATTTCAATATTATTCCAAACCGTTGAAAGTAAAGGTGGAAACCCGATTTGTTCGTGCTGCTGAAGGAGGAACGGGCTTTGCAAAATGTGGTGGCAATTATGGCGCTGCATTTTATCCAACACAAATAGCACGTGAAAACGGTTATGACCAGGTAATCTGGACCGATAGCAGGCACCATGAATTTATCGAAGAGTCCGGAACAATGAACCTGATGTTTTATAAGGATAATGTTTTGGTAACGCCTCCGCTTTCAGGAACAATATTAGATGGCGTAACGCGAGATTCACTTTTAACAATTGCCAAAGACGCCGGACTAACTATATCGGAGAGAGCCATAAGCTATCGCGAAATACAAAAAGCGCTGGAAGAAGGAGAACGTGTTGAAGCATTTGGAGCCGGCACTGCAGCAGTAATTGCCCCAATTGAAATATTAGCTATTGGTAACAAACAATACCATTGCTATATAGAAGAAGATGCAATGATGTATGGCCTGCAAAGAGAGTTGTATAAGATCAGAAAAGGCATAATGCCTGACGCCTATAACTGGAATTATATCGTATAAGCATGAGCCCGGTTAATATAGAATACAATGGCTACCTGATCACAACGGATAAAAGTTTGTTACAGCCGGAAGTTGTGCATGAATGGCTTTCAAAAAATTCTTATTGGGCAGAGCATGTCCCATACGATATAGTTAAAAATGCTTTTGATAATTCTTACTGTATCGGAATATTGAAAGATCACCAACAAATTGGCTACGGCAGGCTGATTACAGATTATGCTACCTTCGCATATTTAGCAGATGTATATGTAGAAGAGACACATAGAGGAAATGGACTTGGTAAAAAGATGATGAGTATATTATTTGAACAGGATTGGTTAAAGAAACTAAGGCGAATTATGCTTGCGACTAAAGATGCACAAGGGCTGTATAAACAATATGGTTTTGTACTGCCACAATATCCGGAAAGATTGATGGAAATAGTACGTCCGAAAATATATAGAAATCAACAAAATTCTGATAAATAAAACCTTTTATTATGGCAATTCAATATCTCGACAGCGCCAAACGCCAATTTCTGATGTACAAGAAATTGGGAGAGGGAGCCATGCAGCAAGTGGCTGATGAGCAATTGTTCTGGCAACCTAATGAAGACAGCAATAGTATAGCCACTATTGTAAAACATTTAAGAGGAAACATGCTAAGCCGTTGGACAGATTTTCTCACCACAGATGGCGAAAAGCCCTGGAGAGAAAGAGATTCGGAATTTGAAAATGACTTGAATTCAAGGGCAACATTAATGGAGAGATGGGAGGAAGGATGGAAATGTTTATTTATTGCACTTGATAGCATAACAGATGAGGACCTGGAAAAAATAATTTATATCCGCAATGAGGGGCATACTGTGTTAGAAGCAATCAACAGGCAACTGGCACATTATCCTTATCATGTTGGTCAAATGATATATATCGGCAAAATACTCGCAAGCGATAACTGGAAAAGTCTCTCTATACCAAGAAATAAATCCAAAGATTATAACGCCGGTAAATTTTCAAAAGAAAAAGAAATAAGACATTTTACTGATGATATTCTTGGCGATAAAAAATAGTTTTTTAAAAAAGCCGTATTGAGTACGGCTTTTTTATTGAACTTATAATCTTTTAAGCAAATCAAGATCGAAATCATCGAGTGAATTTAATTTGGCATCTGCTAATGCAAAGCGCGGGTCGTCGAAATGAATTTCATCTGGCACTACTATTACTTTCATTCTTGCCGCTTTACCGGCAATCATTCCATTTACAGAATCTTCCAATACTACACATTCCATAGGATTTGCCTGTAATGCCCGTGCACAATGCAGAAATACAGCCGGGTGTGGTTTCCCAAGCTCCACCTCGTCTGCAGAAGTAATCACATCAAAGTATGATTTTATATGAAAATGGTCTACCAAAGCATCTATCATACGCGACGGAGATGAAGAGGCTAAACCAATTTTATATTTATTTGCCTTTAATAACTTCAGGGTTTTTACAACACCATTTAATACTTTCCCGCTTATCTTAGATAAAGCGATAATATCATCTAATATCTCTTCTGCTACCTCATGCGATGATTTACCTTTCCATGGATAACGAACTGACCAATAGTCAGTTACTTCATATATACGCAACCCGGTCGTTTCCTTAAATCGCTCTTTGGTAATAGGTATACCATGCTTTTCAGCAATGCGTAACATACTCTCTCCCCACAATGGTTCTGTATCTAATAATAAACCATCCATATCAAACAACACAGTATTTATCATATCAAAAAATTATGCGCAAATATCTATAGTGGGGGGGAAATTTTAAGTGAAATTTTTTAATAAAAAGGTTGTATTCGAAGCCAAACATTATTTTTGCCACAAATTTTACATACTTATGAAGCGAAATGCTTTTAGTGCTTTGCTGCTTGGTGCTTCTATTTTATCATACACAGCACATGCAGACAGCAAGATCAATTTTACCGAATATGATCTACCCAACGGCCTTCATGTCATTCTGCATGAAGATCACGCTACCCCTATTGTAGCCGTATCAGTAATGTACCATGTTGGTTCAAAAAATGAAGATCCTGATCGTACAGGATTTGCTCACTTTTTTGAGCACCTGCTTTTTGAGGGCAGTGCCAACATCAAACGTGGCGAATACATGAAGCTTGTACAAGCCGCAGGCGGTGAGTTGAATGCAAATACAACCCAGGACCGTACTTTTTATTACGAAGTCCTTCCTTCTAATGACCTGGAACTGGCGTTATGGATGGAATCTGAACGTATGCTGCATGCCAAAATAGATAGTGTCGGTGTAGAGACACAACGCAAGGTTGTAAAAGAAGAAAAAAGACAACGCTACGATAATACTCCTTATGGCCAATGGCAACCTCTGATCTTTGCAAATGCATATACCACACATCCTTATCGCTGGACACCAATTGGTAAGGAACAGTATATAGACCAGGCAAGCCTGTCTGAGTTCATGAATTTTTATAAGACATTCTATGTTCCCAATAATGCTGTATTGGTAATAGGTGGAGATATAGACATTGCCAAAACAAAAGCTTTGATCAGTAAATATTACGGAGACATTCCTGAAGGAACAAAAGCAATCCCACGTCCTACTGTAGTAGAGCCTGAGCAAAAAGCAGAAAAAGTGGTTAAGTTTTATGACAATGTGCAATTACCAGCCGTTTTCTTAGCATATCACACCCCTAAAATGGGTACAAAAGATTACTATGCCGTACAGTTATTAACTCAGTTGCTCTCTCAGGGCAAAAGCTCACATTTCCAGAAAGAAATAGTTGACAAACAACAAAAAGCATTGGCTTGTGGTGCATTTACACCAACACTTGAAGATGCTGGATTGGCTGTAATGTATGGAATTGCGAATGGCGGAGTAAAGGCCGAAGACTTGGAACAATCTATGTTAGAACAGGTAGACATCATCAAAAACAACCTGATAAGTGATGAAGAATACAAAAAGTTGATGAATCAGGCAGAAACAGATTTTGTAGCACAAAACGAACATGTGATCGGCATAGTAGAAAATCTGGCATCAGATTACACTTTTATGCACGATGCTAACCTGATCAACACTGAACTTGAAAAATACACAAGCATTACCAAAGAAGACCTGAAGCGTGTAGCTGATAAGTATTTTACTAAAGAAAATCGCCTTGTGCTGTATTATTTACCAAAATCTGAAGAGAAAAAATAACACATCACAAATTATTAGCAAAAGCTTCAAAAAGAAATTTTATGAAAAAGATAATTTTATCAATATTAACATTAGCACTGCCTGCAGCCATATGGGCTCAGCCACTCGACCGCAGTATCCGTCCTAAACCCGGGCCTGCACCTGAAGTGAAAATAGGCTCTTCCGAAAATTTCACATTGCCTAATGGACTAAAGGTATTTGTAGTAGAAAACCACAAACTACCTACAATATCATGCGATATTGTGTTTGATATAAAACCGGGATTAGAAAAGGATGAAGCCGGGTACAAGCAAATGCTGTCTGAATTATTATTGACAGGCACAAAAACCCGCACTAACGATCAGCTCAATGAACAAATAGATTTCATTGGAGCTAACATAGCTGCAAGTAGCGAGGGAATATCAGGTGGTAGCTTAACCAAACATGAGGATAAGCTTTTCGATCTGATGAGCGATATAACAATGAATGCCGTTTTCAAGCAGGATGAGCTCGATAAGATCAAAACACGCACATTATCTGGTCTCGAAACTCAAAAGAATGATCCTGATGCAATGCTTTCTAATGTAACAAGTGCATTGGATTATGGTCCTGCTCATCCTTACGGAGAAGTTGTTACTGATGAAACAGTAAAAAATGTGAAGCTGAAAAGCTGTGAGGATTATTATAACACATATTTCCGCCCTAATGTAGCATATATGGCAATAGTAGGTGATATCACAGTTAAGCAGGCAAAATCATTGGTGGAAAAATACTTTGGTAAATGGCAAAAGTCTAATGTCCCTACTACTACTTATGGACATTATGATGCACCTGATATGACACGCGTTGCATTTGTACCTCGTGAAGCCTCCGTGCAAAGTGTAATAAATGTTACCTATCCAATAGATTTAAAACCTGGTAACGACGACGTAATTAAGGCACGCGTTACCAATACCATATTAGGTGGTGGCTCTCAGGGTAGATTGTTCCTGGATCTTCGTGAAAAACACGGATGGACTTATGGCGCTTATTCTTCAATAAGAGATGATGATCAAGTGGGTAATTTCACTGCTTATGCAAAATGCCGTAATGCTGTAACTGACAGCTCAGTTGGTGCAATACTGGATGAAATGAAGCGCTTGCAGAATGAAAAGGTAAATGATTCTGATCTGCAAAATTCAATAGCATATATGTCAGGTAATTTTGCAATTAGCCTTGAGGATCCCGCACGCATAGCTCAATTTGCAATTAATATTGAGCGCTATCACATGCCCAAGGATTATTATGCTGATTATCTGAAAAACATGAGCAAGGTAAGCGTGGATGATGTACAGTTTATAGCTCGCAAATATATCAAGCCGGCCAATGCTAATATAATCGTTGTTGGTAGCAAAGATGAAGCAGGTAAATTGTCAAAATATGGAGATGTATCTTATTATGACAATTATGGCAATCCAATAAAAGTATCAACAATGGCTGCTGCTCCAAGTAATGTTTCCGCTGACGATGTTGTCAAAAAATATATTAATGCTATAGGTGGAGAAAAAGCTATCAGCGACATAAAAGATATAAAAACAGTAAGCAAGGGGGAAATTCACCAGGGCCCTCAAACAATACAGCTTACAATAACTGAGATGAAAAAGGTGCCGGGTAAATGGAAACAAACAGTAGAAGCAATGGGAATGGTTGTGCAAAAAGAAGTGCTGAATGGCGACAAGGGTTACCAGGAAGCACAAGGACAAAAGGCTGATCTTACCGGGGATGAGCTGGAAGGAGCGAAACAGGAAGCAGATTTTCAGGCAGATCTTCATCCGGAAAAATATGGCATTAAAAGAACAATAAAAGGAATGGAAAAGGTAAATGGTTCTGATGCATACGTTATAGAAGAAGTAGATGCTAAAGGCAAAAAATCGACTGAATACTATGATGTGCAAAGTGGTTTCCTGGTAAAGAAAACAGAAATGGAAGAAACGCCACAAGGTTCTTTTGCCAAAACTCAGGAGTTAAGTGACTACAAAGAAGTTCCGGGCAGTGGAGGTTATAAAGTGCCATACACTGTAAAAGAATCTGAAGGTCCTCAAGCCGTAACAGTTCAGGTAGAATCTGTAGAAATAAATAAGAACATCCCTGATACTGAATTCAATTAATAGATATTAATTTGTTTTAAAAGCGCCCCAGGTTTATAGACGGGGCGCTTTTATTTTGCCGTAATTTTTGTTTCCTACACTCTGCGAAATTCGGGGTTATTTGTCGGTATCTTTATTTGAGCATCGCTTTAGTCACTTGTACCTTTGCCATAGTTCTAATCATTGGCATTCCCAAAAGATTGTCATATTGAGCATAGCCGGCGCGGCTTTGTGCGTAGCGCGAAGTGAAATATCTCACTAAAGTATCTGAAAGTTCTTATTAAGAATTTATTAGCAGCCAGCGCTCGCTCCCTCTGTTTCTCAGTACTGCGGCATGTATGGGGCATAAATGAGGAATGGTTCGCTTGATTAATTATTTTCATAATTATTAATGGCAAAGCATTTCGGCATATCAGGACATACCACAATTCCCCAAATCGGATTTTACCATCCAATGGGAAAAACTAGGGGAAAATAGAATAACAATAATGACAATTTTAGGATGATAATATACATTTTAAACACTCATTCTATGTACCTTTGCACAAATCGAATCGGAAATTATGGCAGAAGTTCTGCAAAAAGTGGTAGAGGAACAACGTCAGGGTGAAGCAATTTCTCCCTTTGTGAATGACCCCAATCAATATAATAAGAAATTTTACATAGAAAGCTATGGCTGCCAGATGAATTTCAGCGATAGTGAAATTGTTGCATCTATATTAAATGAAGAAGGATTTGGCGCTACTCATAATTATGAAGACGCCAATCTTGTATTGATAAATACTTGTTCTATCCGGGAAAAGGCAGAACAAACTGTTCGTAATCGCCTACAAGCTTTCCGTAAAGTAAAAGAACATAAACCCGGAATGCTCATTGGCGTACTGGGATGCATGGCAGAAAGGCTAAAGGCTAAATTCCTGGAAGAAGAAAAGCTTGTAGATATAGTGGTAGGACCAGATGCCTACCGAAGCCTGCCTGGATTAATTATCGAAGCAGAAGGCGGCCAAAAGAGTGTGAATGTATTATTAAGTCGCGAAGAAACCTATGCAAATATAGCACCGGTTCGCCTTGATAGCAACGGCGTTACAGCTTTCGTAAGCATTATGCGCGGATGTAACAATATGTGTACTTTTTGTGTAGTTCCATTTACTCGTGGTCGTGAACGCAGTCGCGATGCAGCAAGTATAGTTAAGGAATGCCAGGATCTTTTTGATAATGGCTTTCGGGAAGTAACACTATTAGGACAGAATGTAGACAGTTATTATTACACTCCTTCAGATAATACAGGAATTGAAAATGTCGTAACATTTGCAGGATTGCTGGAAATGGTAGCGCATATATCGCCATTGTTACGCGTGCGCTTCAGCACTTCTCATCCTAAGGATATTACAGATGATGTGCTGCATACTATGGCCAGATATGGCAATATCTGTAAGTATATACACTTGCCTGTACAAAGCGGCAATACACGAATTCTTCAATTAATGAATCGCACCTATACACGAGAGTGGTATTTGAATAAAGTACAACGTATCCGCGAAATAATGCCGGATTGCGGACTCAGTACGGATATTATTTCCGGATTTTGCACTGAAACTGAAGAAGACCATCTCGATACTCTTGATGTTATGGAGCAATCAAGGTTCGACATGGCTTATATGTTTTCTTATAGCGAACGTCCGGGTACATTGGCCGCCCGCCGTTATCAGGATGATGTGTCTGAGGATATAAAACAAAGAAGGCTGGAAGAGATCATCACTCTTCAAAACAAGCATTCACGCGAGAGCTACCAAAATGATATAGGCAAAACATTTGAAGTGCTTATTGAAGGCAATAGCAAACGCAGTGAACAAGACTGGTGTGGGCGGAATAGCCAAAATAAAATGGTGGTATTCCCTAAAGCTAATGCTAGCCTGAACAAAGGTAGTTATGCTCAGGTTAAAATAACTTCTGCTACGTCTGCAACCCTGATCGGCGAGTTAGTGTAAATGAGAAATGTCGATGTACATTTTTATTTAATTTTTTTGACTTTTTGAATTTATGGATATTCAAAGTATAAAGAACAGGTTTGGTATAATAGGTAATTCACCGGCATTAAATCATGCATTAAATACGGCAGTACAGGTTGCAAATACCGATTTGTCTGTATTAATAGTAGGTGAAAGCGGCGTTGGTAAAGAAGTTTTTTCAAATATCATTCATACTCTTTCTCCAAGAAAACATAATCCGTTTATTGCGGTAAACTGTGGTGCAATACCGGAAGGGACTATAGACAGTGAATTGTTTGGACATGAGAAGGGCTCTTTTACAGGTGCTGTAGATAGCCGTAAGGGTTATTTTGAAACGGTAAATGGAGGAACAATATTTTTAGATGAGATCGGCGAAATGCCTTTAGGTACACAAGCACGTCTATTGCGTGTTTTAGAGACTGGAGAATTTATTCGCGTAGGCTCTTCTAAAGTTCAAAAAACTGATGTTCGTGTTATTACAGCTACAAACAGAGATCTCCATGACTACACGCAACAAGGAAAGTTTCGGGAAGATCTTTATTATCGCTTAAGCACCGTGCCTATAAGAGTTCCCGCCCTACGCGACCGAAAAGAAGATATTCCTTTATTATTTAGAAAATTCGCGTCAGATTTTGCGGAGCGTTATAAAACACAATCAATACAATTAGACCCTGCAGCTCAGCAAATGCTGGTTAATTATCCCTGGCAGGGAAATGTACGTGAACTGAAAAATATTGCAGAACAAATATCAGTCCTTTCTACAGACAAACTAATTACAGTAGATACATTACAGCGTTTCTTACCCCAACGGGAAGGTACACGCAGCATGTCACTTTTACCTGCTGTTAGTCCGGCATCTATCGTTTCAAATGCCGAATTCTCAGCAACAGAAAGGGACATTTTATATAAGCTCTTTTTCGATTTGAAAAAAGACATGAATGACCTCAAACAGGCAATGGTAGAGATGGCGCATCATCAAAATTTTTCTCCTGCTACTTCTTCAGAAAATTTACTGCCAGTGTATAATGGCAATTCTGAAAATGGTGTTTCTGCATCATACAATGCCTCTACACCTATTCTTATACAACCTAATGACCATGAAGAAATAGAAGAAACATTATTGCTTGCAGATAGAGAAAAAGAATTTATTACCAAAGCACTAAAGAAGCACAAAGGCAGGAGACGGGATGCAGCCAATGAGCTTGGTATTTCTGAAAGAACTTTATACAGAAAGATTAAAGAATACGATATCAAAGAGTAATTTTGAGGGTAATAAGTCATGCGCAGGTTATTATATTTTATCCCGGTTCTGGTTATATGTTTTTCAGGATGCTATAGCTTTACAGGAGCAACTATAGAAGGGAAAACTCTTAATATTCATCTTTTGGAGAACCATTCAAGAAATATTGTGCCCAGCCTTAGTGCGACATTGACAGATAAAATACGAAGCCGTATATTATCTCAAACAGGGCTGTCGCCCGTGAATACAGACAATGCAGATTATGATATATCTGGGGCTATTACAGGATATGATGTAACAGTAACCGGAATACAAAATACCCAGGTAGCTACCAAAAACAGGCTCACTATTGCCGTTCAGATTACTTTCAAAAACCGGCTGAATGATAAAGCCAGTTTTAACCAGACATTTACCCGGTTCTCTGACTTTGATGCGACACAAACGTTGCAAAATGTGGAATCAAGTTTAATAGATGATATCGGAAATCAACTTTCTGATGATATTTTTAATAAAGCATTTGTAAATTGGTAGTAGCATTCAGATAAACATGATAACATCATCATCCATAACGCGTATAACACAAATGCTGAATGAGCCGCAAACAAATACGGATGCAGATCATGAAAGCGTTGTTTCATTGCTGGATACATATCCTTATTTTTTACCGGCACGTTATATAGACGCTGCTGAGCAACACAAAAAGCAACCATTTTCGGAATCAATGATGACGAAAATGCGACTCTATATGGGCAATTGGCTATTATTTTGGCATTACCTCAGAACAGCCGCCGGAGGAGAAGAGCACACAAAATATTACCAGGAGTTTGCCATGGAACAGGAAGAAAATGAAGAAGAGAGAAATGAAGAAGATTTTAATACAGAACCAGAATATGAAATTGACGACATCGAAAATGTAGAAGAGCCTGATAATGAATATTCTTCTGATGATATAAAACAAGAAACAATAACAGCAGAAACCGACGATACATTGATATTACCAATCTATACAGAAGATTATTTTTTACACCAGGGAGTGCATATATCTAATGATATACCGCAAAATGTGGAACATCTCAATCAGCAAGAGGAGGATGAGGATGAAGACAAATCACTTATGGTTGTCATGAGCTTTTCTGAATGGTTGACGCATTTTAAAACAAGAAATGAAAAAGCAAAAGAGGAAGAGGAAGATCAAAAAGCCTTAAAAACAATGTGGCAAAAAGGCAAACTTGCTGCTGCACTTGAGGAAGAAAATGAAGAGATCCCTGAAGCTGTTTTTGAAATGGCTGTTAACTCTATAACCAAAGAAGAAGATCTGATAAGTGAACCGCTGGCAGAAATACATATAAAACAGGGCAAATATGATAAAGCTATTGAGATGTATCGCAAATTAAGTTTGCGTAATCCTCAAAAAAGTGCTTATTTTGCTCGGAAAATTGACGCGGTAATAAAAGAAAAACAATCATGATAGCATTAATCACTATAGTTATATTATTGGCTTGTGTAGTACTGGCTTTTTTTATTTTATTACAGAATCCAAAAGGCGGTGGACTGTCCGGAACATTTGGTAGTCTTAGCTCACAGGTAATGGGCGTAAAACAATCTACTGATGTAATGGAAAAAGGCACCTGGGCTACAATTGGAATAATTGGAGCATTATGTATTCTTTCAGTAATATTCTATGAAAAACCAAAGACTCAGGATGTTAACGGTGGTGCACCACAACACAAAACAGCACCGGCCAACCAACGCTCACAACAATAAATAAATAAAAAATAATTTATAAAATACCTGCTCTTTAATATTGAGTAGGTATTTTTATTTTAGCAAGTATGAGCTCTGCAAAGCAATCAAAAAAAAGAAAGCACAAGAAAGCTTGGCCATTATGGCCAATTTCTATACTAATAGCTATTGTTCTTTTTGTCGCATTCAAAGTATTTGGGCCGAATACCGGTAACTTTACTAAAGGCGAGTACTTATATATCCATACAGGCTCGTCTTACAAAGACGTAGCCGATGCCTTGCACACAGGTGGTTTCATTAAAGACTTTAAGAGCTTTAATATACTGGCAAAAGAGGCTCATTATCCGGAGCATATTCATCCAGGTAAATACAAGATAAATCCCGGGATGAGCAACTATAATATTATCCGCTTATTGCATTCAGGCAAACAAACACCTGTAAAACTCGTAATAAACAAACTTCGCACGCAGCAAGAGTTTATCAGGCTTATCGGAGAGAATCTTGAGGCCGATTCAATGGTAATGCAACAAATGTTTCATGATCCTGTTTACTTAGCCCAGTTTGGCCTGGACACTAATACAGTGATGTGTGCTATAATGCCTGATACCTACCAATTCTTCTGGAACACCACAGCAGATAAGGCTTTCCGAAAAATTGAAAATAATTACACGAAATTCTGGAACAACGAACGAGTGCAACAAGCCGAACAAATAAAGCTCACACCTCAGCAGGTTGTCATTATTGCGTCAATAATAGAGGAAGAAACAAACAAAAATGATGAGAAGCCGGACATAGCAAGTGTATATCTAAACCGCTTTCATAAAGGCATCAAGCTACAGGCCGATCCTACTATAAAATTCGCGATAGGCGATTTTAGCATTCGTCGTATTACAGGCAATTACCTGCAATTTGCATCTCCATATAATACATACCTATATAGTGGATTACCCCCTGGCCCCATTTGCACACCTTCAGTTAGCAGCATTGAAGCTGTACTAAATGCTCCCAAAACAGACTACATATATTTTTGCGCAAAGGAAGACTTCAGTGGTTATCATCGTTTCGCCGCCACTTACAATGAGCAATTAAAAAACGCCCGCTTATACCAGCAGGCATTAGATGCCAAAGGGATTCATTGATAAAATAAGCCAATTTTATTGTCTTGCAGCTTGTTATATATTGTAAATATTATATTAATAAAATTTAACTTTTATTAATATAAAAAGACGGTATTTTTATTATAATCTAAACTTATCTATTATGAAAAAATTATCAATCATCATCGCATTTGCAGCATTCCTGGCAACCTCTGCTATGGCACAAACAGATACAACAATGCACAAAAAGACTAAAACAACTCACACTAAAAAGCATACTACTAAACCTAAAAAAAATACAAAGGCAAATTCTGATAGTACAGGTGGTATGTGATACATAAAGCTTTTTAAATAAACTATAATCTTTAGGCTCCAATTGGGAGCCTTTTTTTATTTTGCACCTTGCACATCATACCCCTAAACAGATCGAAATGCAAATAAGTGAGCTGATATTGAAAACCGCATCAATACATAGAACTAAACTTTTCTATAATAAAACTCTTGAATTGCCTATTATAATAGACTCAGAGGATTCAATTTCTTTTAAAGCAGGCAAAACAATATTGACATTTGAAGCTATAACAGAGGGTAAACCGTACTACCATATAGCGTTTAACATAACGAATAATAAATTTTCTGATAGTTATGAATGGATAAATAACAAACTGGACATATTGCCTGTTGAAGATGGAATAAACATTGCGTCTTATCCCAACTGGAATGCACAATCGTTTTATTTTTACGATAACAATGCCAGTATTCTCGAGTTTATAGTACGTTTCGATCTCCCATATTATTCACCTAAGCCATTCTCGGTTGATGATATAATAGAAATTAGTGAGATAGGGATCGTTGTGAATAATACTGAACAAACAAGTAAAGAGCTTTATCAACAGTTTAAGATATCTTACTTTGAGAAGGGTCCAAGACTGCCTGAATTTATAGTAATGGGAGATGATTATGGATTATTGCTTATTTCGCAGCAAGGCAGGCAATGGGTACCTACTCACAAACCGGCTTTGCCTTTCCCATTAACCATAAAAGGAGACGACATCACGTTAAAATTATAATAGACTAAGCGATACGCCCGAATTAACTGCATATTAATTAACTCTATAGCTCTATTATACATTACTTTGGATATTTATGACGCTAAATGTAACTTTGGCGCAAATTTTTAAATTAAAGATTATAAAATCCAATCTCATAAAATGAGCAAAGTAAAAGTTGCCATCAACGGTTTTGGCCGTATCGGTCGCCTGGCTTTCCGCCAGATATACAATATGGAAGGTATTGAAGTAGTAGCCATCAACGACCTTACCAAACCAAACGTATTAGCACATTTATTAAAGTATGACACTGCACAGGGACGTTTTGGTGTTGACGTTACACATACTGATGATGCTATTATTGTAAATGGCAATGAGATCAAGATATATGCGCAGAAAGACCCTGCACAAATTCCATGGGGACAGCATAATGTGGATGTAGTGTTAGAATGCACTGGTTTTTTTACAGATAAAGAAAAGGCCGAAGCACACCTGAAAGCGGGTGCAAAACGCGTAGTTATTTCTGCGCCGGCAACCGGTGATTTGAAAACTATAGTTTTCAATGTCAATCATAACATTTTGGACGGTAGTGAAACAATTATCAGTTGTGCATCTTGTACTACCAATTGCCTGGCACCAATGGCTAAAGTATTAAATGACAGTTTTGGTATCAATGCAGGTTTTATGACCACGGTACATGCATATACAAACGATCAGAATACACTTGATGCTCCGCATCCTAAAGGTGACCTTCGCCGTGCAAGAGCCGCAGCTGAAAATATTGTTCCTAACAGCACAGGGGCTGCTAAAGCTATAGGCTTAGTATTACCTGAATTGAAAGGCAAATTAGATGGTGTTGCACAGCGTGTACCTACTGTAACTGGTTCGCTTACTGAATTGACAACCGTTCTTGCTAAAAAGACAAATGTTGATGAAGTGAACGCTGCCATGAAAGCCACAGCAAATGAAAGCTTTGGATACAATACAGATGAAATTGTAAGTAGTGACATAATCGGCATTACTTATGGTTCTTTATTCGACGCTACTCAAACTAAAGTATTGACTGTTGGCGATCAGCAAATGGTAAAAACAGTTAGCTGGTATGATAACGAAATGAGCTACGTAAGCCAGTTGGTTCGTACTGTAAAATACTTTGCAGGTTTGATTTCAAAATAATTTAATCATTAAGAGAAACGCTGCCACGAGGCAGCGTTTCTCTTTTTAAATCATTTCACCGTGAGCAAATTCAACAATTACAATTTCCAGGGTCAGAAGGCATTGATACGTGTTGATTTTAACGTTCCAGTTAAAGACGGGAAAATTACAGACGATACACGTATAACAGCTACTTTGCCAACAATAAAAAAAGTATTGGATGATGGTGGCAGCGTTATCCTGATGAGTCATTTAGGCCGCCCATTAAAAGAAATAGAAAAGAAACCGAACCTGACTTTAGCTGACTTTTCATTAAAAGTTGTTGCAGATCATTTATCACAGTTATTGAATACGGAAGTACAATTTGCAAACGATTGCATAGGCGACGATGTAGTACAAAAAGCTAAAAATCTAAAGTCAGGTCAGGTACTGCTTCTGGAAAACCTGCGTTTTCATAAACAGGAAGAAAAAGGAGATAAGGATTTTGCTGAAAAACTTTCGAAACTTGGTGACGTATATGTAAATGACGCCTTTGGAACAGCACATCGTGCACACGCCTCAACGGCTATAATTGCGGAATTCTTCCCTGCTAATAAAAAAATGTTTGGCCTATTAATGGAAGGTGAAGTGGCAGCAGCAGAAAATGTGTTGCACAACAACAAAAAACCATTTACTGCTATAATTGGTGGCGCAAAGGTTTCTGATAAAATTTTAATTATTGAAAACCTGCTGAACAGTGCTACAGATATAATAATTGGCGGTGGTATGGCCTATACATTTTTAAAGGCTGAAGGTTGCCACATTGGTAACTCTCTTTGCGAAGATGATAGATTGGACACAGCTAGAGATATAATAACCAAAGCAAGTGAAAAAGGAGTTTGTATTCATATACCAAGCGATAGCATTATAGCAGATAAGTTTTCTGCAGATGCAGATACTTCATCGGCTAATAATGCTGAAATACCAGCCGGATGGATGGGACTTGATATAGGACAGATGGCTATTGAGCAATTCAAAAAAGTCATTTGCGAATCGAAAACAATTCTGTGGAATGGGCCAATGGGCGTGTTTGAAATGGAAAAATTTCAGCACGGTACCAAAGCGATAGCAGAAGCAGTTGCAGAGGCAACAGAAAATGGTGCCTACTCACTTGTTGGCGGTGGTGATAGCGTCGCAGCTGTTAATAAATTCGGTTATACGGATAGAGTTAGCTATGTATCTACCGGTGGTGGTGCACTGCTTGAATTCTTTGAAGGAAAAGAACTTCCTGGCATAAAGGCAATACAAGGTTAAAAAACAAATTCTATAGAAAATCGCCAGGGTTGTTAACCTTGGCGATTTTCTATTTATTCACATTATTACAACGAAAAAATACTAATTCCATAACTTTATAGAA
>DATNFP010000156.1:0-16758 GCA_035606335.1 Flavipsychrobacter sp.
GAAATTTCACAGGCTTTGGCAAGTTTATTCATGCTAAAGCCTTCAAACCCGTCAGTAACGAGCATTTCGATTGCTGTATGCTTTACTAATTGCTCCTTATCTACATTCCTGGTACGCATTAATCATTAAAACTTTTAGCAAAGATAAGTGAATACTCACTTATTTATAACAAAAGTAAAAAATAAATATTTACACATTTCCAGGATTATATTTTAGTTTATTAGCTTTTCCTGAGGTTTTAGAGTTTGCAAACATATAGCAGAAGATAAATATTAGCAAAAAATAATATTCACATTTTTACTCTAAACAGCATAAAGTATTTATTTTAATGAGGAAAATAGTGAGATCTTCTTTTTAATTGTTTGAAATGACAGACCTTTACTTTCTAACTTATTATGTCGTTATATATAGCCTCACTTAATTCCGGTAGCAATGGTAATTGCTATTATATTGGAAACGAAGATGAGGCAATTTTTGTAGATGCAGGCCTTCCGTGCAGAGAAATCGAGAGACGTATGTTGCGACTTGGCTTATCTATTAAAAAAATAAAAGCAATCTTCATATCACATGAGCATACTGACCACATCTCAGGAGTGGAGGTACTTTCAAAAAAATACCAATTGCCTGTATATATAACTGAACCCACTTTAGAAAATAGCAGTATGAAGATAGATAAGCATCTTGCTGTTCCCTTTTCTCCACACCAGGCAATTATTATCGGAGCACTTTCTATTGTTCCATTTCCCAAACAGCACGATGCAAACGATCCTCATAGTTTCACAATAGCAGGGAATGGTGTGACTATAGGCGTTTTTACAGACATTGGAACATGTTGCAGCCATGTAAATACCTATTTTGGCAAATGCAATGCTGCATTTCTCGAAGCTAATTATGATGAACAAATGCTAATGGATGGCAAATACCCATGGCATCTTAAAAATCGTATTCATGGTAGCAAGGGTCATTTATCCAATATGCAGTCTTTGTCTTTGTTTACGGGATGTAAATCTCCTTTTATGACTCATCTGCTGCTTGCGCATCTATCAAAAGATAATAATAACCCTGAACTGGTATATGATCTTTTCAAAGAAAATGCGGGGAATACTGAAATAATTATAGCATCCCGATATAAAGAAAGTGCAGTGTATCACATTCAAAGTAAAGATGCTAACAATACTAAAACTAATTATTTGCAAGAGGTAAAGGGTTGTTTTCAGCTCTCCCTATTTTAATTCAGGAGCGTTATATAATATTATTATTAATAGTGACGTTATAAGGTGTAAATCCTATAAAAATGAAAAAAGCCCTTTTTATCCTTTCGTGCTCTTTGATGTTTTTTTGCTGCAAAAAAAATGATGAGGCTGTTACACAGCAACCTGTAAATCAAAATACATCTACAAGCAGTATTAGCAACAATAAACCTTCGGCAAACGTTTTATTACCCAAAAATCCAATTTCAACAGATACACAGGCATATAGTAGTTATTCAGGGGTGTTATATCAATATTGTGATGCGGATGATTTTGCTAACTCATATTCAGATACTAATTTTTCTACTGTAAGATTAAATATGCCCTTAGGAGACACAGTGATAATTGCAAATCCGTATCCAAATACAGAAAATTTGTTTTTCAGCAAAGATAATTCAGGTGTTTATACATGTTATAGTCCTAGGTCATTTGCATATAGTGTATCTACTTTTTCTGTAACTAAAGATAGTCTGGTATTTTATGTTCAATATGGAGTAGGATGTTTTAATGACATTGTTCATATCAGTTTTAAAGGAAGAAAAATATAGCCTAAAATTTTTTTCAAGTTTTTCTTGACTCTTACCTTATGTCATAGCATAGCTTTGTCTTTAGTCAATTGAGTAAAGAAAATGAAGGTCAATTATTCTGTAAAACAATTAACTAAAATTGCCGGCGTGAGTGTGCGCACACTACATGTGTATGATAAGATGGGTTTACTTACACCATCTGTTCGTACTGCCGCAGGGTACAGGCAATATGGCGAAAAAGAATTGCTGCGGTTACAACAAATCCTTTTTTACAAAGAGTTTGAGATCCCGTTAAAAGAGATCGCAGATATTCTTGATGGCCCGGAGTTTGATTTGATCAAGGCACTTGTTGGCCACAAGAAAGCTTTGATCGAAAGAAAAAGCCGGTTGAATACTTTACTTAGGACTATTGATAAAACAATTGATAATCTTAAAAACAAGACAATGAAAAATTTTGAAGAATTGTACGAAGGTCTGCCAAAGGAACAAGCAGCAGAATTGCGCAAAGAAGCTATACAAAAATGGGGCGAAGAAGCTATAACGAGATCAGAAAAAGCTTTACTTGAAATGCCAAAGATGGACCTTGAACGTTTAAAAGCAGAACAAAAGGAGATTTCATGGAAACTTAAAATGCTGGTGAATGAAGATCCTGAAAGTGATAAAGTGCAAAAGCTGATAGCAAGACATTACGCTAACATTAGAGGTTTTTGGGGTATAACAGATACCTCCGATTTAAAAGCCGCTGCGTATAAAGGGCTGGCAGAACTGTATATAACAGATGAACGATATACAACTACTGATGGTAAACCTGACCCTGCCATGGCAATATTTATGCGTAATGCAATGATATATTTTGCAGATATGAAGCTGAAATAAGTGCTCTTTTGTAGATCTGTAAATATTTTAAGCGCTCATTAATCTGTATGTTTGCCTAATATCTACTTATTATTTATGAAAAAACTTATACTACTCTTATTATCCTGTGGCTTATGGAGCACAGTGAATGCCCAAACTTATGTAGGCACTACATGTGGTACAGAATCAGTAATTGCTTTAAGATCTGATAGCACTCTTTGGGGCTGGGGAAATAATGGCAATTATGAATTAGGATATAACTCCTTCTCGAGTGTAGATACTCCTGTGCAAATAGCATCTTCTCAGAAATGGATTTATGCCGCAATGGGGAGTTTTCATACTATGGCTATAGCGTCTGATAGTACGTTATGGGGATGGGGTTTTGATTTAGTTGGATCAATAGGCAAAGGTGTTTTTGATACCTCCAGTTTGTCGGTACAGGTAAATACATCGCACTGGCGGATGGTTAGTTGTGGAATGGCACATTCTGTGGCTTTGCGTAATGATGGCACTTTATGGGCTACTGGATATAACTTATATGGACAACTGGGTACAGGAGATACAGCTACGTTCTCGTCTTTTAAACAGATAGACGCCGACAATGATTGGAAAACTGTTTCGGCAGGTGGTTTACATACCCTGGCCATTAAGAAAAATGGCACATTATGGGCATGGGGCTACAATGTAGCAGGTCAATTAGGTAATGGAACAACTGTTACTTCTTTAGTGCCGATTCAAATAGGAACAGATACTAACTGGGTAGCTATAAGTGGAGGATTTGAGTTTTCTTTAGCTCTAAAATCAGATGGTACAGTATGGTCCTGGGGGTATAACCAAAATAGTCAATTAGGAAGAGGTGCAGGTACTATATTGTATGATTCTTTGCCACGACAAATAAGTGGTTTAAATAACGTTGCTTCGATTAGTGCGGGTTCTGTATTTGCATTTGTGATAAAAAAGGATGGCACTCTGTGGGGATGGGGCTTTAATCAGTATGGCGACTTGGGGATGCCAGCTCTTCCATCTGTTGATACTCCTACGCAGGTTGATTCCTCAACAACCTGGAAACATATATCCGCAGCACAAGGCTTCATTGCGGGTGGAGGTGTTGTAGGCCTCCATGCTGCCGGCTTTAAAACTTCTGCAACAGCTATTTGCACCGCAGGTGCCAATTATATTGGTCAGTTGGGAAGCGGGACTTCAGCAACACAGCAGGAATATTTTGGATGCACTGTTGGGGAAATTCCAACAACTGCCGTCGCAACTGTTAGTAATCATACAGATGAAGTTTCTTTATATCCAAATCCGGCAAATGAAATGGTATATTTGAAGTTACCGGATAACACTCAATTCCAAAGTGGCTACGCAGAGATAATAAATGTAAATGGGCAGGTTTGCTTAAAGCAATTGTTAACCTCTCGGGCATTACAACAATTGGATGTGCACAATCTTGCTGCTGGTTATTATTTTGTAAATATTAATGATGCGAGCGGTAATATGTATCACCTTAAATTTACCAAACAGTAAATTTTATTTTCTTCGTTATATGCGCAATAGTAAAAATCTCAGGATACTGGCAATTGGCCTGTTAATATTGGCAGGAAGCACTATCCTTCGCCGATTTGTTCTAATGAATGATTTTGTATATGGATGTATTAAAGGTGTAGGAATTGGTGTTATGCTGCTGTCTATTTATAGGATGAAGTTCAAACCGTCTTGTTAAGGTTGCTTAGAAAAAACAGGTTAGTTACTTTGAGATGTTTTAGTAACTAACCTGTTTTTTTTATTATCGAAGGCTATTTAGCTTTTTCCTCCCATATTTTGGCAAGATGTACTAACACTTCTACAGCGGCTTCCATATCCTGCACACTAACATATTCCTGTTTTGAATGTATGCCCATCTCGCCTGTGAAAATATTAGGGCAGGGTAATCCCATAAAAGATAAGCGTGATCCATCTGTACCCCCTCTTATACTCATGCGTTTTACGTCGAGCCCTGTGCGGATATATGCTTCTTCGGCATAAGCCATTACTTGTGGCAGAACATCAAGTATCTCCTTCATGTTCCTGTACTGCTCTTTTATTTCAAAGTCAGCATTTACTCCGGGATATTCGGCAAGTGTTTGATCCACTAATGCTTTAAGACGCTGCTCATGATGTGCCAACTGTTTTGTATCAAAATCTCTGATGATAAATTGAACTATTGTTTTTTCTATACCACCTTCAATATGCACAGGATGTACAAAACCTTGTTTTTCTTCTGTGGTTTCCGGGCTCCACTCATCTTTAGGTAGCTTATCTACAAAAGCTGATGCGGCCTTGATAGCGCTTACCATTTTTCCCTTCGCATATCCCGGGTGTGCGCTTATCCCATTAAATGTAATTATAACAGCGTCAGCTGAAAATGTTTCTCCTTCCAGGTGTCCGCGCTCTCCGCCATCAAGAGTATATCCGTATTGAGCGCCAAGTTTCTTCATATTTACTGCTGCTACACCACGGCCTACCTCTTCATCAGGTGTAAACAGGATGCGAATCTTGCCATGTGGTATTTCCGGATGCTGCACAAGATATTGAGCCAGGTCCATGATTATTGCTACGCCTGCTTTGTCATCTGCTCCCAACAGTGTAGTTCCTGAGGCAGTAATAATATCATCGCCAATTCTTTCTTTAAGATAAGGATGATTGGCAGCGCTTATCACAACGGTAGGGTCATCCGGCAACACTATGTCCTGCCCGTTATATTGCATGTGTATTAATGGCACTACTCCTGTGCCGCTACAATCAGGTGAGGTATCTACATGCGAGCAATAGCATAACACGGGCACATTTTTATTGCTTGTGGCAGGGATAGTCGCATATACATATCCATGTTCATCAAGTTCAACATCGGTAATCCCAATTTCTTTCAGGTCTTTTACCAGTAACCGGCTCAGATCTTTTTGTTTTTGTGTAGATGGCTGGGTAGGAGAGGCAGGATCACTTTGTGTATCAATTTGCACATAGCGGATAAAACGTTCTGCCGCTGTATGTTTATAATTCTGTAATGACATTTGTTATTATTGAGGGCGTAAAAATAGGTATTCTCTTTTCCAAAATAACAAGTATCTTATCTTTATCTTTTATGATAGTACTAACAAAAAACGATGTTTCGCAAATAATTACAGTAACGTTTACTCTGTTTGCGGTGATAGATGTGCTTGGTTCGATACCGGTTATTATATCACTTAAAAATAAAATGGGTCATATAAGTGCTACTCAAGCCACATTGGTATCTGGGGCATTGATGCTGCTGTTCTTTTTTGTAGGGGAGCAGATGTTGAATATAATGGGGCTGGATATTAATTCGTTTGCAATAGCAGGTTCCATTGTTATTTTTATTCTTGGCCTTGAGATGGTATTGGGTATAGAATTTTTCAGAAGTGAAAAGGACCTAAAGACGGGAAGCGTTGTGCCGATTGCCTTTCCATTGATAGCCGGCTCCGGTACTTTGACAACAGTTATGTCTTTAAAGGCCGCTTATCATGAGTACAATATACTTATCGGGATACTTATCAACCTGATATTTATCTTTCTTACATTAAAATCTATTAGCTTTCTTGAGCGTATATTAGGCCCTTCGGGTATATCTGTTGTGCGAAAATTTTTTGGTGTAATTCTCATAGCTATTGCTGTGAAAATATTCAGGGATAACGTAAAATTCTGATTCGATGTTTCATCTCTCAAATGAAAAAATATCCGCATTTTCATTTTTCTTATTCAGCAGCATATCCTTTATGATCTGTGCAGCGATCACACTGAATGTAATTCCATTTCCGCCAAAGCCTAATGCAAAATATGTATTCGGACGTTGTGGAATTGTACCTATATATGGCAGCCCATCTTCAGTAGAAGCAAATGTTCCTGCCCAGCTAAAGTCAATGCGTATGGGGATATTGGTAAATTTTTGATTGAATGCGTCTTGTAGCAGCCTAGCTTTTTTCTTAATTCGGGCGTCTCTTAAAATAGGATTATAAAAAGGGTCATCTTTCCCTCCTATGAGTACGCGATTATCATCCGTCACTCTAAAATACATGTAAGGGGTGTTTGTTTCCCAAATAAGGCTGCGTTCATACCATATTTTTTTTTCATCGATAGGCTCGCTTACCAGGGCGTATGTAGAATATAATTTAGCTATGTCTTTAGGGATATATTTTAAACTCTCATACCCACATGCTAAAACTAATTTTTTTGCATTAATAGTATATCCGGTATCTGAATAAAGTACCACACATCTCTCTTCATTTTCTATTTTTATGATATCTGTATTGTCGCATACCGTTTGTCCCTGGGCAACACAATGTCTTAGTAATGTATGAGTAACAAGATATGAATCGATTTCCCCTGCTTCTTCAGACAGCATTCCCCCATGAGTTTTAATTCCAAATTTTTTTTCTACATCACCAGGCTCCAGCCAGTTAACATTGAAGCCATATTTTCTGCGCATGCCATATTCTTTATATAGCATTGGATAATGTTTGGCATATGTGGCATATTGCAGACTTGGTTTTATATTAAACGACAGATCGGGATTTATTTTTTTGCATATTTCCTGGATATCATAAATAGCCTTAAGACAAAGCTTATAGCTTTTTACCGCATTATTCAGTCCCACATAATCTGCCAGCTTATGTAGTGGAGTATCTATTTCATATTGCAGCAAAGCAGTGCTCGCCGCAGTGCTTCCCATGCCTACATGCCTTCTGTCTATAACTGCAATATTAAATCCGGACTTATTTAAATAATAAGCTATTAATGCTCCGCTAATGCCTGCACCAACAATAGCGACATCTACTGTAATATCTTTTTGAAGTGACGGGTAGCTTGCAACTATTCCATTTTTCATTAACCAATATGGATAATGGGAGCGTAGATCCATTGTATGGAGTTTTTATATAGCACCCCAAAAAATTACAATTTCATGCCAAATGAATGGGAAATAAACAAAGCCCGAATTTTCTAAATTGTTGATGTGGAATAATTTGCCCATAGGTAAACAAAGAATAATGTACTATTGAGGTATATTGTATCTTAAAGTGCATAGGTTGGCATAATCTTTTCGCTATTTATCTAATAAACAGCAGTTAATTTATTCGACATAAACAATTTGTATGAGGTCTATATTATACGTTATTGCAGTTATTTTAATAATTGGATGGCTATTAGGAGTATTTGTTTATAGTGCAAAAGGGCTAATTCATATTTTACTTGTTTTGGCTATAATTGCATTGTTACTGGGATTTATCAGAAAAGGCACTATAGATTAGCTACTTTGCATAGGCCACATTTTATGAAATAGTAGATTGACAAATTCTTTAAGGATTGAATTGTTTTAAGATGCTGAAATACTATTGCTTTACTCTTAGTACCGTTGTTTCAGAAAATTGCCTGTCGAGATCTACAAGGCTGATAGGTTTTTCAATTACACGGAAATGAGCATTTGCAGGCATTTCAGGAACAGTAGGGTGAAAGGCGCTGATCAAAACAATAAAAAGATCCGGATGCTCAATAGCTAATTGTGGCGCTGCATTCCAGCCCACCCCATCGGGTAGATTGTTATCCAGAAAAACTATATCAGGTTGTAAAGACTTTAGGAAAGAAATGCCTTCTTCAAGCGTATGAGACAAGTATACTTCGGATCCCTTACGGAGAAAGTAACTTTTAAGCAACAAACATAAATCAATCTCATCATCTATAATCAATACTTTTCTTCGCTCTGGCATAATGTCACGTTGTTAATTTTTTGGATTTGCCTGATTTTATGCAAAGTAAAAACTACAACTGTTTTTTGCAATTAATAGATCAAAAAAACCAAGCTGGCGGTCTTCAATGGGGATAACTTGTACAAATCAATAATAGTTGTTCCAATTATTCCGTATGCTCTTATGCAATTGATGACCCACAAATATCAAAGCGACAAAAAATGTACCACAATTCATTATTTTCAGTAATGTAGCTATAAAACGTCAGCTATGTAGCCCAATGCTTGAAGTATGGGTCCAATAGCTCCTTAAAGCAGCTACCGTTTTTATAAGGCTTTCAAAGCTATTAGGCTTTGTAATATATGAATTTGCACCCAATTCGTAACAGCGACGCATTTCCTGTTCGTTGTTTGTGGTACTGAAGATCACTACCGGTATTTTTTTAAAATCCGGATGCTGTTTAAGCTCTTTTAATACCTCACGCCCATCCTTTTTAGGCATATTCAAATCTAATAAGATAAAACTGGGGAAGGTTTTATTTGAAGTCTGACTATTTATATTGTTCAAATATTCAATCACCTCGACCCCATTTTCTACAAACTGCAGTTTGTCAGTAAACCCATTTTCTTCAAATGCAGCTTGCAAAAGGAAGCGATCATCTGCGTCATCTTCGGCAATTAAAATAAAAAAATCCTCCATGCTCTTTTGTCTCTGATAAAATTACACAAAGTAAAGGGCAGTAACAATATGATTAGGACATTTAATTAAATATATTAACTATTAATATATAGTAAATATAAATATCCATTTGTCTTTTTATAAAATTAAATATTGTCTTTATTAAAAATAACGGTTGTTAAATCTTTAGTTTTTTGCATTAGCAGCTTTTAAAATATTATATTTTAATATATTAATTATTTACAATGCTGGCATAGTTTTTTAACTCATTCTATTACATTTCTAATTTAAAAAAATACCAATCATTATGGACAAGCAAAATCAAAACCAGCCAAATCAACAAGGCGGTCAATCACAACAGGGCAATCAGCCAAATCGTTCAAATGAACAACAGAACGATAAAATGAAAACCGGTTCATCTGAAAACGATCAAAGAGGTTCATCTGAAAACGATCAAAAAGGCTCTACAGGCTCAACTCAACAAACAGGTTCTGGCAGCCAGCAAGCTAGTCAGGGCGGCCAGGGCGGTTATAGTACAGATCCTGAAAGACAACAAACAAACAGAGAAAACAAGGAAATGCACGAAGATCGCGATTCAGACAATCAGGATGCAGATCGCGAAGAAACTTCAACTGACGAAGATCTGGATTTAGATGAAGAAAATAGCAGGACCAAAACTAATGACCAATCTTCAAATACCCGCAATCAAAGCGATCGTGAAAAGGGCTCTGAAAGGAAATAGGCAATGAAAAACAGAAAGACTATTTGGAAGGTGATCAGCGACATGCTCCAAAACAAAAAAGCTGACAAGTTTGCTCCTATGATCTTTCCCAAAGGAGATGAGCAAGTATATCATGTGGAAAATGCAATGACCGATAGAAATGAATTTTATCAAAATAGACATCTTCCTGAAGATATGACTGTAAAAGAGGCTGCACATGATGAATTGCCACAAATCCAATACTGTTAAATAAAAAATGCCGATCAAAAATTTAAGCTGGTGAAATAGATCCATAAAAATTCATCAGTAAAATAATCCCGGTTGTTCAGCGAAATAACTTAGATATTTCGCCAAATGGCCGGGTTTGTTATTATTTTATTATATCACGAATCTCCTCTACTATCTAACGCTGTGGAATATTATTATCGTAAGGCAATAAAATCTGTTATATATGAAAAAATCACGGTCTTCAAATTCTAAAAAAAGTGCTTCAGCTAAAGGGAAAAAATCGTTATCAAAGAGCGCAACAGCTCCTGCTAAACGTCCTTCGGGGAAAACGCATACAGTAACTAGTAAAACCAGTAAAAAGAGTGCTACAAGCAAACGTACCGCAAGTAAAAGTACAGCTGCGCCCAAACGTAAATCCTTAACTACGCGTTCTTCGAAGAAAAGTGTTTCCAAGCCACGTATTTCTCAAGTTCGTTCATCCAAAACAAAAAAAGTACAATCAGGTAGTCGTAAAGCAGCAGTTAAACAGCTGACGTCTTCTGAGGGATTGGAGAGAGTGTTTAAGGATTGCCTAAAAGATATTTACTATGCAGAAAAACAATTAGTAAAGGCACTCAAAAAAATGTCTAAGGCTTCAGCCAATGGAGAGCTTAACGGAGCATTCGATACACATATGCAGGAAACAGAGGTGCATGTTGAAAAACTAGATGAAATATTTGAATTGCTGGAAATGCGTGCCCAGGGTAAAAAGTGTCCAGCTATGGATGGCCTCATAGAAGAAGCAAATGAACAAATACAGGAATTTGCCAAAGGGCCCGCTCTTGATGCAGCATTGATTGTTTGTGCACAAAAAATAGAACACTATGAAATAGCTGCCTATGGTTCTCTTAGAACGTTTGCTGCCACATTGCACCACAATGGTGCTTTGGAATTATTTGAAGAAATATTGGAAGAAGAATTAAATACGGATAAGAAATTGACACTAATTTCTCAAATCGTAAACGGTGAAGCTTATCCGGAAGACGAAGATACAGAAGATGAGGATGCTGATGAAGAAATGAATGATGAAGATGAAATTGATGAAGATGATAATGATATTATAGGTATTGAAATAATAAATGTAGAATACGGGGATAGTGACAATAACAAAGAAAATAGCGATAATAATGGGCTACTGTAAATAATGCTTCACGAAAAAGTAAAGGGTGGTATAGCTACCCTTTTTTTATATACAGCCGTTTGCCTTAACTTGTAACAAACATATATTGTGGAGAAAGCAAACGAATATTTAGAAATCAATAAAAAATTGTGGAATGAGAAAACTAAGTATCATAAAGGTTCTGCTTTTTATGATCTGCAAGGGTTTATTGAAGGCAAATCATCTTTAAACAGCATAGAAAAAAGCTTACTGGGCGACGTTAGTGGAAAATCAATATTGCATTTACAATGCCATTTTGGTCTTGATTCATTGTCATTAGCAAGAGAAGGTGCAAATGTAACAGGTGTAGATATTTCAGACGAAGCAATAGGAATTGCGCGGCAACTAGCCACAGATTTACATCTTGGGGCAGAGTTTATTTGCTGCAACGTGTACGATCTTCCGCAGTTTTTAAATAGGCAGTTTGATATTATATACACATCATATGGCGTTTTAGGATGGCTTCCGGATATGAATGAATGGGCACAGCTAATCAGTCGATATTTGAAAAAGAACGGCAATTTCGTTTTGGTAGAATTTCATCCCGTTGTATGGATGTTCGATTATGACTTTGCGAGTGTCGCATATTCCTATTTTAACAAAGAGACAATAGAGGAGGAGGAAACAGGAACTTACGCAGATCGCAATGCGCCGGTAAAGTTAAAATCTATTTCCTGGAACCATAATATTGCAGAAGTTTTGCAAAGCCTTTTAAATAATGGGTTGAGGATAAATATATTCCAGGAGTTTGATTATTCACCCTACAATTGTTTTAATAATCTAGTGGAAGTGGTCCCTGGCAAGTACCAGATAAAGGGAGTTGAAGAAAAGCTACCAATGGTTTATGCTATAAAAGCAATTAAGTAATAATATTATTAGCAATTTTCTTGTAATCATGCAATATCATGCAGCGTTTTGCGCAACTGATCGAGGACTTAAATAATACAACTAAAACAAACGATAAGCGTGATGCATTGGTGCAATATTTTAAAGAAGCTCCCGATGCTGATAAACTTTGGCTCGTAGCGTTATTCACTGGCCGCAGACCAAGGCGCATCGTGAATTCTACTTTGCTTGCAGAGTGGTGTATGGAATTTGCGGGTATTGAACAATGGCTTTTTTATGAAAGTTATGGCACGGTAGGAGATCTTGCCGAAACTATGTCGCTTATATTGCCACCACCTGTAGAAATAGAGAAGTCATTATCGCTGAGTGATATGATGCTGCAATTGAAAAGATTGCAAACTGCTGATGAGAATGATAAGAAAAGTTTTATTCTGCAGCAATGGAAACAATTCTCGCGTAGCGCAAACTTTGTATTTAATAAACTTATTACTGGTGGGTTCAGGATCGGAGTATCACAAAATATTGTGATACAGGCATTAGCTGTTTATGTCGGTAAGGAATCGCAGGAAGTAGCGCATTTAATAAGTGGCAACTGGGATCCGTTTACTATATCGTTTGCCGATCTTATTCATGAGAGTGTAGTGGTGGTAGATGATTCTAAGCTATATCCCTTTTATCTGGCTTATGCGTTAGAAGGTGATGTTCTTGATTTAGGAATGCCTGCAGAATGGCAAATAGAATGGAAGTGGGATGGCATCAGAGGACAATTGATCAAAAGAGGAGGGAGCTTATATTTATGGTCAAGAGGTGAAGAATTGATTACAGATAAATTTCCCGAAATAGAAAGTTTACTGCCATTATTACCTGATGGAATTGTGATGGATGGCGAAGTGCTTTCGTACAGAAATGGAATGCCTATCTCATTTCAATATCTGCAAACGCGTATCACACGCAAGAAGGTAAATAAAAAACAATTGGAAGATGCCCCGGTAGTATTTATGGTTTATGATCTACTGGAATATAGGGGTGAAGATATTCGCTCCAGATCTATGGAAGAAAGAAGGGGCTTATTGGAACAATTAGTGGAAAGTATAAATAGTCCTTATCTCGTGTTATCGCCAATTGTAGAATTTACAAATTGGGAAGAATTGCAGGAATTATTATCTACAGCTCGTGAAAAAGGATGTGAAGGATTTATGCTGAAAAGAAAGTCATCATTATATCAGGCTGGGAGAAGACGTGGTGATTGGTGGAAATGGAAAATAGAACCCTTAAGTGTGGATGCTGTAATGTTGTATGCACAAAAAGGGCATGGCAAAAGAGGTAATCTATATACAGATTATACATTTGCAGTTCGTGATGGACAGCAATTAGTGCCTTTTGCAAAAGCATACTCAGGACTTACGGATAAGGAAATAGCGGTAGTGGATAAATTTATTCGTCAGAATAGTATAGAGCAGTTTGGTCCGGTCAGAACAGTAAAGCCTGAACTGGTTTTTGAAATTGCTTTTGAAGGCATAGCGGCATCTAATAGACATAAGTCGGGTGTTGCTGTGCGTTTTCCTCGCATTCTAAGATGGCGCATAGATAAAAGCGCCAATGAAATAAATACGCTGGAAGAGTTAAAACAATTATTACAGCAATACGGAAAAACTTAATGGCAAAGGCAAAGAAGAAAATAAACGTTGATGGATTTACAGTTATCCAGGATTGGCTTGGTAGCAAAGGATTGCGTCCGTTTAAGTTCCAGGAAGAAACATGGCAGCTGTACCTGGAAGGGTTAAGTGGCATTGTAAATGCACCCACAGGATTTGGCAAAACGTTCTCAGTGTTTCTTGGTGTATTAATAGACTGGATAAACAGAAATCCTGATTATTTAAGGAAGTCGAAAAATGGATTACAATTATTGTGGATCACCCCATTGCGTGCATTGGCAAAAGACATTTCACGTGCTATGGAGATTGCTTTACATGAACTTGATATCCCCTGGAAAGTAGCTGTAAGGAGCGGAGATACATCTGTTGCCGAAAGGCAAAAACAGCGACAATCCATGCCCGAGATCTTGATTATAACACCCGAAAGTCTACACTTATTATTGGCCAATAAAGGATACAAGGAACTTTTTAAAAGTCTTTCCTGTATAGCGGTAGATGAATGGCATGAGCTGCTAGGCTCTAAACGTGGAGTGCAAGTAGAGCTGGCATTATCTCATTTAAAGACAATAAAGCAGAATTTTATAAATGAAGCTGCGAAGCAAGACACCGAAGAATTAATTGTGCCTTTAAGAATATGGGGTATATCAGCAACAATAGGTAATCTGGAGGAGGCGTTGCATGCATTGTTGGGTGAAGATCATAATGGTGTAATTATCCGTTCAGATTTGCAAAAAAAAATAGCGCTAAGGACAATACTTCCCGAAACTGTAGAACGTTTTCCCTGGGCCGGTCATCTGGGTATAAAAATGATACAGCATGTGCTACCGGTCATTTATAATAGCCGCTCTACACTTTTATTTACTAATGTCCGTTCACAGGCTGAGATATGGTACCAAGCATTATTAGATGCAGCTCCTGATTTGGCTGGTATTATTGCCTTGCATCATAGCGCTATTGAATCTGATATGAGAATGTGGGTAGAAGAGCAATTGCATCTTGGAACTTTGAAGGTAGTGGTATGTACTGCCAGTCTTGACCTTGGCGTTGATTTCAGGCCTGTAGATACTGTGATACAGATAGGTAGCCCCAAGGGTATTGCCCGCTTTATACAACGTGCAGGCCGTAGCGGACACGAGCCTAATGCGGTAAGTAATATTTATTTCGTGCCCACGCACTCACTTGAGATTGTAGAAGGGGCAGCATTGCAAAAAGCTTATGAAGAGCAATATATAGAAGATCGCAGACCGGTGGTAATGGCTTTTGATGTATTAACTCAATACATGGTTACCCGGGCAATAGGGGAAGGGTTTATTAGTGAAGAATTATATCGCGAAGTAATCGGTACACATTGCTATGCGGATCTTACATGGGATGAATGGGAGTCGTTACTTGCCTTTATAATACAGGGCGGGCAGACATTGCAGACTTACGATGAATATCATAAAGTAGTAAAGGTTGGTGATTATTATAGAGTAACAAGTCGTAGGGTTGCACTGCGCCATCGTTTGCACATAGGTACGATTGTAGGAGATAATTTGTTACGTGTAAAATTTTTGGGGGGCGGCTTTGTTGGGACAATTGAGGAGAGTTTTATTTCCAGGCTGAAGCCTGGGGATGTCTTCGTGCTTGCAGGCCGTAAGCTTGAGCTGGTTATTGTTAAAGACATGGAGGCATTAGTAAGACGCTCTACTGCAAAGAATGCGCTTGTGCCATCGTGGATGGGAGGAAGAGTGCCATTGTCTGCAAATCTTGGAGAAGTGTTGCGTTATACTTTTCAGCAGGCATCAGTTAATCCCGGAAGTAATGAACTGCTTAATTTCTTAAAGCCATTATTTGAAACTCAGGAAATGAGCTCATATATACCAAAAGAGGATGAACTCCTGATAGAATTAATTGAAACGCGTGACGGCTATCATCTTTTTGTATATCCTTTTGAAGGGAGGCTCGTGCATCAGTCTATGGCCTCCTTACTTGCTTATCGTTTATCCAGGTTAATGCCTATCACTTTTTCCATTGCAATGAATGATTATGGCTTTGAGCTACTAAGCGACCAACCCATACCGATAACTGAAGAAAATTGTAAAGAATTGTTCAACCCTGAAAACTGGTATATCGATTTGCAGCGAAGTATCAATGCTACAGAAATGGGAAGAAGAAAATTCAGGGATATTGCAGTGATCGCAGGATTGATTTTTCAGGGGTATCCCGGCGCATATAAAAAGCAAAGACATCTGCAGAATTCTTCTTCGCTTATATATGATGTGCTTAGAGAGCATGAGCCAAATAATTTATTACTGCAACAGGCATATAATGAAGCCCTCATTTACGAAGTGGAGGCAGAGCGTTTGTTTCGTTCATTGCAACGCATCTATGATAGCAATATTGTTATATCACGCCCTAAAAGCCTGACGCCATTTTGCTTCCCTATTAAGGTAGATAGCCTGCGGGATCAGATCACGAGTGAAAAGCTTGAAGACCGCATCAAAAGAATGCAGCAACAGTCTGAGAAACAATTAAAGTAATCCACTTTTCTACTATTAAATAGTTGTGATTGCTGAGCTTACTTATAAAGGACATTGTTATTAATCTTTCCTTATGTGGATAATTTTTAACATTCACTATTTCCAATTTATTGGTGGAAATAATTGAGATATGTATCTTTGCCGTCCGCCCTAATTGAAAAAGCTCTTTACATCAACTTTTTAATAAATACAGAATAAAAATATTCGGATAAAGTTTTGGAGCTTACGATGATATTTCTACCTTTGCAACCCGTTTAAAAAAGTAGCAGTTCTTTAAATTTTTTTGCATCAGCATTTTCTTCTAAAAAAGAAATAAGATTTTAAAAGGAAAATGATTTTGTAGAATGGAATAAGGTATATACCTTTGCGCTCCCTTAGGGGGATTGGTTAACGAGGTAGTAACAAAAAGTTCTTAAAAAGATAACGGTGTGAGGGGGATAGGCCCCGGAGGAAGTGGTTCGATTCCACGCACGTCACAAGTATCCTGCTGGTTGCAAAGGCGACCGGCGTGAAGGGATAAAGTTCTTTGAAAGATTGGGA
>DATNFP010000157.1:0-24380 GCA_035606335.1 Flavipsychrobacter sp.
ACCATCGCCTATAGGTAACCTGGGAGATATTACTTACCGGGCTATAGAAATATTAAAACAAGCCGATGGGATATTGTGTGAGGACACACGCACAAGCTCTGTCTTGTTGCGACACTATAATATTCAAAAGCCACTCACGCCGTATCATCAGCACAATGAGCATAAAGTATTGGCTTATCTGGTAGAACAGCTGCAGGCAGGCAAAACCTATGCGCTGATCACTGATGCTGGAACCCCTGGGATATCAGATCCGGGATTTTTATTGGTGCGCGAATGTATCAGGAACAATATACCCGTAGAATGCCTGCCCGGCGCTACTGCCTTTGTGCCGGCGCTTGTACAATCGGGCATACCCAGTAACCGATTTGTATTCGAAGGTTTTCTTCCCTTAAAAAAAGGACGCCAAACAATGCTAAAGCAATTAGCTGAGGAAGAACGTACCATAATTTTATATGAATCTCCCCACCGGTTAGTAAAAACACTCCAGGAACTATCTTCTGCTTTTGGAAACGAAAGACAAGCAGCTGTTTGCCGGGAACTTACCAAAATGTTTGAGGAGACAAAAAAGGATACATTATCTGCATTAGCTCAACATTACGAGCAACATCCACCCAAGGGGGAAATTGTAATAGTAATAGCTGGAAAAGAATAAATTAAAAAAACGTCCATTTGTCTTGGACGTTTTCAGTAAATTTTAAGCGATAAAGACTTAACGCTATTATACCTCTTTACCAATCATGCTACATGTTTGTGCTGTATGGACTGTAGCAGGGGTCTTAGTTGTTTTGGTTAAACGTATATCATTTATACCCTGATGCGACATAAGTAACCCACTCTAATTTCATTTTTATATAACTATGTGTTAATGCCTATGGTAAAATCCAATACACATATTTCATATAAAATATTACTAATAAAGAAAGGCCATTTAAAAATGGCCTTTCAAACTGATTATTTCTAAAAAAGCTTATTTGCTTTTTGTAGTAGTTGTTTTCTTTTC
The DNA here is from genome assembly GCA_035606335.1 of Flavipsychrobacter sp. Classification (GTDB taxonomy): domain Bacteria; phylum Bacteroidota; class Bacteroidia; order Chitinophagales; family Chitinophagaceae; genus DATNFP01. Next base: position 1,001 of record DATNFP010000157.1, read on the forward strand.
AGTCATTTTAGTAGTGTCAGCAGCTTTCATAGTAGTGTCAGCTGGGGCAGCAGGAGCAGCGTTCATTGTATCAGCAGGAGCTGGAGCTGGAGAAGCAGCTGGAGCTGTAGTTGATGTAGAATCTGTAGCGCTAGTAGAGCTGTTGCTGCTATTACCGCAAGAAGCTACGAAAAGGCCCATAGAAAGAGCAAGAATTCCAAATTTTACGAATTTCATAATAGTATTTTTAAGTGGTTAATTATCCATTTATACCCTAAACAGAAAAAGGTAACCCTTATAGTCTAAAAAATTTAAAGAATTTTCAATCAATTAAACCTTCGTTTTTGATGCCTATCTTTATATATTAATTGCATAGAAAATTTGCAGATCAGAGGGTTACTTTTTTGCTAAAACAGGATTAATAAGTGTACAGCAGCCTATTACATACTGAACAACAGTTGCTTACAGCGCTTGCAAAAGGTGAGCGGGCTGCTACCAGTCAAATATATCAGCAACATCATAATACGATAAGTAGCTGGATAATAAAGAATGGCGGCGCGGCAGCTGATGGGGCTGATATCTTCCAGGAGGCGATGGTGGTATTGTATGAGAAAGCGCAAAACGAAGATTTCAGGCTTATATGTAAAATAGGCACGTATTTGTTTGCGGTGAGCAAGCATTTATGGTACAAAAAGGTTCAAAAGCAGCAGAAGCAGCCGGGGAATCTTCCGGATAAGGCAGGAATAGATGAGGAAATAGACTGGACTTATGAAGACGATATTAATGCGCATAAAGAACGGGAAACGCATTACGAACAATTGAATGTTGCTTTGGACCAATTGGGCGAACCTTGCAGATCTTTATTAAAGGCTTTTTACCATCAGGATAAAAGCATGCAGGAAATAGCCACAGAGTTCGGTTATACAAATACCGACAATGCCAAAACACAAAAGTATAAATGCCTTGCACGTCTTCGTAAAATCTTTTACAACGCGCAGGCCAAATAAAAAAGAAAATGTCAACCGACAATAAAATATGGGAACTCGCTGAAGCTTATGTATCAGGTACATTAGCAGAAGCTGAGCTCATATCATTACAAAACAATGTGAATACAGACCCTACATTTGCTTCGCAATTCCAGGAATGTGTGAATTTGCTCCAATCGCTTAATGGCAGCGGTAACCAAAAACGGTTTCGCTCCACGCTGCAGGAAATACAAGTAGAGCACACTGAAGCTAATAAGCCTGCCAAACAAGTCACCCGTACTATTTCTTTACGCGCCTATTACTGGCGCACAGGTGCAGTTGCAGCAGGTATAGCTTTGCTTACCTTTTTCTGTACTTACTGGACTATCAATCCTAAAAAATCTGCTTCTCAATACAACGTTTTGCGCGGAGAGATTGAAAATATCAAACGCTCGCAAAATCAGTTGATACAAAACATAAAGGCTCAAAAAGCACCTTCCACAGTTCCTGTAGCACAGGTAAAATATACAGGTACAGGATTTGCTCTTACCAATAAGGGATATCTCGTTACTAACTATCACGTTGTAGACGGGGCCGACTCTGTATATATCCAAAACCACAATGGCGATTACTACAAGGCATCGGTGGCTGCATTTGATGAAAATACAGATATCGCTATCCTGAAGGTGGAAGATGAAGACTTTACTTTCGGGAAAGGCGACGTTCCTTACACTTTCGTTGGCGCAAAAGCGGAAATAGGCGAGCATGTGTTTACATTAGGGTGGCCAAATGGAGAAATAGTATATAACGAAGGTTATATCAGTGCCCGAAATGGTTTCGAAGGCGACTCATTGCAATACAGCCTTGTGCTTCCTGCCCACCCCGGCCAGAGTGGCGCACCAATATTGGATGCTAACGGCAACATCCTCGCTATAGTCACAGCAAGGGGCAACCAGAACGATGGCAATACTTATGCTGTAAGCTCTAATGCGTTATTACAATTGCTGCATTCCTTAAACAAAGAATTAAATATACACTTACCAAAGGCCAACAAATTGAAAAATCTTACAGCCGAACAACGTATAGCAAAATTGGAGTACTATACCTGTTCAGTAAAAGTATATAAGAAATAATCGTCCTATTTTAACACACACGCCAGCGGCAGTAGTAATACTGCTGCTTTTTTTTATATAGCAGATACATTATTATTTGCATCGATTCATAACCCTTTATTGCCTAAATTTGCGGCCTGTAATCAATCAAGGTGAGCATTCTTAGAAATTTCCTGAACAGCAGAAAGGATAATCCACTGGGAGAGATGAGTTTTCTCGACCATATAGAAGACCTCAGGTGGCACATTATCCGCTCTGTGGCTGTTGTATTGATTGCGGCCATTGCAGTTTTCGCCAAAATAGAATGGATATTCGACCGCATTATACTAGGCCCCGCTCATAACGATTTCATTTCCTACAAATGGTTTTGCAAACTGGCCCAGGTTACCCACGCTTATTCTTTATGTCTTGGCGAGGTAAAACTAAAATTCCAGAACACCACTATTACCGGCCAGTTTATGATGAGCTTGTCCGTATCTATGATGGTGGGATTTATCATTTCATTTCCCTACATACTTTGGGAGCTGTGGCGCTTTATAAAACCCGCTTTAAAACCTACAGAAGTAAAGTATGCGCGCGGTATCGTATTCTGGTGCTCTGCATTATTTTTCACCGGAGTTGTTTTTGCTTACCTGATACTGGTGCCTTACACCATCAACTTTTTCAGCGGATACACGCTTAGCCCTCTGTTTCAAAACATTATCACGATTGATAATTATTACGACACCCTGAGCGACATGCTGATGGGCATAGGCATTGTGTTCGAGCTGCCGGTAATTGTATATTTCCTCTCGCGCATAGGTATCCTCACCCCAAAAATAATGCGCACAAGGCGCCGGTATGCCATTGTGATATTGCTTATCGTTTCAGAGCTCATCACACCGCCCGATCTGTTTAGTTGTCTATTGGTATTTATACCTTTGTATATATTGTACGAAATTTCAGTATTCATCAGCAGCCGTGCAGCAAAAGAGCTAAAGAAAAAACGCGAGCTGGAACAAAATAGTTAGTCATGGAAAACATAGTATTTAATAAACTGTTGCCTCTTGCCATAGGTGCCGACCACGCAGGTTTCGAATATAAAGAAGCCATTAAGAAAACATTGCTGGAAGCCGGCTGGTTGGTAGAAGATAAAGGGACATTTAGCACCGATAGCGTTGACTATCCTGATTTCGCGCACCCTGTAGCCATAATGGTAGCGGAAGGAAAAGCAGCCGCAGGAATATTAATATGCGGCAGTGGCAACGGTGTGTGCATGACGGCAAACAAACACCACGGCATACGCGCTGCTTTATGTTGGAATGAAGAGTTGACACAACTGGCACGCACACATAATAACGCAAACGTTCTTTGCATCCCCTCCCGTTTTATATCCCTTGACTTAGCTCAAAAAATGGTAGATATTTTTACTTCTACTCCATTCGAGGGCGGGCGGCATGAGCGCAGGGTTGAAAAAATTGATTAAATAAAAAAACCGGATGTTATCCGGTTTTTTTATGCTCTTCTATCTAATAATTATATCCATTGTTTTTTGTGGAGATATTCCGCTATCTGCACTGCGTTTGTTGCAGCGCCTTTTCTTAAGTTATCCGACACCACCCAGCAGTTCAGTGTATTAGGCTGTGAATAATCTCTCCTGATACGGCCTACAAATACCTCGTCCTTACCTGATGAATACAATGGCATAGGATATTGGTTTTGTTGTGGTTCATCTTTTACTATCACCCCTGGCATTTCAGATAATATTTTTCTTACCTCACTTTCTTCAAAATCTTTCTCGAACTCTATGTTCACACTTTCGCTATGGCCGCCCATTACCGGAACGCGAACTGTAGTAGCTGTAACCTTAATATTATTGTCGCCCATTATCTTGCATGTCTCATGCACCATTTTCATCTCCTCTTTTGTATAGCCATTATCCTGGAAAACATCTATATGAGGGATCACATTCATATCTATCAGGTAGGGATATACGCCAAACCCATGACCACCGGCACGTTCATCCAGCATTTCTTTCACTGCCTTTTGCCCTGTACCTGTCACCGACTGATAAGTACTAACGACAACACGTTTTATTCCATAACGATCGTGCAGCGGTTTCAGCACCATTACCATTTGTATGGTAGAGCAGTTTGGGTTAGCTATTATCAGGTCTTCTTTGTTTAATGCATCACCGTTCACTTCGGGCACTATCAGTTTCTTATCGTTGTCCATGCGCCATGCCGATGAATTGTCAACCACATAACAACCTATCTCTGCAAACTTCGGGGCCAATGCCAATGAAGTGCTGCCACCTGCTGAAAATATTGCCAGCTGAGGCTTTCGTGCTATTGCGTCGTCTACTGATGTAACATTGTATTCCTTCCCCTTAAAAGACACCTTCAGTCCTACCGACTTCTCGGATGCCACAGGGATCAATTCTGTAACTGGGAAATTTCTTTCTTCCAGTATGTGCAACATAGTACTACCTACCAAACCCGTAGCACCAACAACAGCTACTCGCATGCTAAAAATTCATTTTGGCCGCAAAAATACGATTTGGGAGCGAGACCACCACGCAATAGCTACTGATAATATCAGGCTTGTTTTAATGCATTGTTTCTTTTGCTCTTAGCAGGAATACTACTATTAGATGTCTGTTGCCACGCTCGCTTGTACGTCCAGGGCATCGCTGTGCTATCTTGAATTATATCTTACTCTATTGTTGGCTATTTAAATTTTAGTTTCTTTAGTTGTTTATTCATAGCTTTTAAACCGTTGTATATTTCCTCAAAATTTCTAATTGTTGCGGAAGGCGCCATCAAGGATGGAGTAGTACCTGATAAATGTGTATGTGCACAGTCATTTCGTACTTTTGCAAGAGTATCTAATGCAGGTATCATAGTAATAAAGTCTCTATTGGCGGACAAAATTGTCTCAAACTTTTCTATTAAAACAAGGCCAATCAAGTCTTTGAGAAGCTTATTTCGTATGTATTGTTCATATTTAAACCCCGAATTTTTTTTTATAGTTTCGGTATCATATTGTCTGTAATTTGTCGGAGACAAATTGCCACTGCACAAATTTCGCACTATCGAGTCTAGGCATTCTTCAATCCAACCTGAAGCTTCAATTATAGCTAATTTCGAATATAATTTTGGCTTTGCAAAGCCTCTGGAAGCACTATAAAGAGCATTTAGTTCCTTTAACGTTTTGGTTATATGCCTTTTTGATATCATTTGGATAGGGTTTACTGACCACTGAAAATTCTTTCTGCGGCATTAAGGCGTCCTAAGACTTTCTGTTTGTTTGCTAGGCCTTCTTTAATATTGACTTCGGAAAAATTATCGTCTTGGATTAGATTATTGAAATATCTTTTTAGAACTAATGAGGTCTTATTCTGTAACCTATTAATGTTTTTTGCAATGCCATAAAGAAGCGCCTCTATTATTACATTGCTACTTTTAGTCAACTGTTTCTTATCTGATATTTTGTCGTAGATTAACTGTACTGATTCATTAAACAAATTGGTTTTTAATTCTATCCATTTATTGTCAGGATTTCTATTTCTTGCCATATATTCATTCAAAAACTTGGATAAAGCACCTTCGTACGTATCCTTATTATCATAAAATGAAAAAAATCTTAAAATCAGTTCTTCCTTCGATAGTCTATAACTCTTATTATCCGCAAGCCCTAGAATTTTTCGCCATTCGGGTCGATGATTCATTCTTTTTATTAAACTATTGAATTTCCCATTATATATAGCATTTCTTATTTCCTGATTTGTAAGCCTTATTCCACCTGTATTGAGCCTATGGAAAATTGTAAATAGATAATTTGTATGTTGTGACTTGCTATAATCACATCTGAGAACTGTAATTGGAATAGTTAAATTAGCAAGACGTGTAAAAAGAATGCCATTATCAGTTTCTTTTACTTCCGAAACGAATTTACCTCTTAACCTTTCATCAATATCATCAAGTCTTGATAATTTCCAGTCATTATCCGTTTCTAAAAATTTTATTATACTTGTAATACGTTGCAGGCCATCTATAACTTGCCATTTTTCAGTTTTATAATCTAAACTGAAGCACATGCTAGGTATAGGCAACTTTTTTATTAAAGAGTCAATAAAGCGCGTTTTTTGTGTATCTGCCCAAACTTCATCTCTTTGAAAATCCGGATTAATATCTAAGTCTTTCTCTTTATACATTCGAAATAAGTCAGCACAAGATCTCAATTCATTATATGCTATGATATCGTCAGGCGGAAGCTCATTATAATCTTCCTGTAAAAAGGTATAGTCTATATCCTCAATATCGTCATCAACTTTTTCATTTAATTTTTTCTTCGACAAATCGGTAGCATCCAAATTTTCAACGTCATCGTTAACCTCTTCAGTTAATTTTTTCCTTGCGATAGAGTTTGCAGCTTTTTTGTAAATCCTTGGTGCCATAACACATATTTTTTCTAAAAATAATGATTTGAATTAAGGAGTACATAAGAATTACGGGATTATTTAATAGTTACATATACAAACGCATTCTATGACTTATATTCATTACTGGTTGAAGTGTTTCTTCCCCGAGTAGTCTCCAAACTACGTTTGAGTTGGTTGTAAACTCATTTGCTCCGGGCGTACAGTGTCGCTAACTTTCTTAACCTTATCATACATGAAAGGGATTTAATTTATCAGTTTGTTGTGTTTTTAATTACCCTAACAGAAAATCCAAAATTGTCGAAATCAGCCATTTCCAGCCTTAAATCAAAGCCTATATCGCGATTATCAATTATATTATCTCCCCATTTGGTTGAATACCCCGGTTTAATGACAGCCTCAGATGTATGAATTGAAGTGCCATATTTTCCAGTAGCCCAACAAACGTTATATGAATCTAAACCTGAAAAATTTACTTTTCCCTCTATGCTATAACAAACACCACCAGAATGTGGTGAGAAGAGACTGGCTCGTATTTCTTGAGTATTTTTCTTGCTAGCAATAAGCCAATTTCTAATGTCTGCTTTTTTATTTTTTGCTTTATCTATTGCGAATTCAGTTAGACCGTTAACAAGATCCATTACGACTACCCATTCATCTTTCGATGGGATATGCCATCCTATTGGAGCCAACCCTCTTTTGTCATTAACAGCATAAATATTATATAATTTGCCGTATTTGTAATCATTTTGAGGATCAAAATCATAGTCGCAACAGCACCCTATTTCATTTTTAAGACAGTATAACCAATCAGTCACATTTTTTGCCTCTCTTATCGTATCTCCATTAGAATAAGTATCAACATTTAAATTTAAATTATTCCAAATCTGATTACCTATTCTTATGTCTCCACCCGCAATTTCATCCTCGCATAAGTCATTTAAAAAGAAGGAATCGATTTCTTTAATTCGATCACCTTTATTTGGGTAAAAATCATTATGATTTGCGCCTGATAATGTTATAACAACATTTTTTATTTTTTCCGCAGAAGCTTCATTTAGGGTACACAAAATCCTACATGCAAACAAATCTGCTTTCTTTTCTGACTCCATTGATTTGATATTGGTATTAACGTCGCCATCCACAAAATGCCCAATTTCATGAGCAAGAGAAAAAAGTATTAAATAGTTTATGTCAATACCTTTAATTCCATTAAATTGACCATAAAATTTTGGATCATAAAATATGACAGTGGTATCTGATGCTCCGTATGAATAAAAGCCATCAAGGTCTGTCTTTTCAATTCGAATACTATTTATCAGAGACGAATATTTAGTATTTTCAAAAGATCTTTTAATATTATTCCAAATTACTAGAATGTCATTGTCAGGTGGATATGCGGTAAAAACTACTTTATCAATTTCGCCTCGCTCATTTGTTTCAACTGAATCATCAGGTGGGAGGTTCGTGAAAACCGCAGGTGTCTCACTGTACAAGTGGTTAACTTGTATTTTATATGGTCGTTGACTAAACGAGTTTAAATAAAAGCATACAAAGATCAAAATGCAATAAAACTTCATTGCGCATATTTTATAATTAGCCAGAGTTTTTTAGTCCTGTCCCAAAATATTACATATGCTGTGCTTTTTTCCAAAACGAAATCTTGAAAAATAGTATTGGTAAATATCCTTGAAAATTTCTTTGAGGCGGTAACCAATTGTCCACTCTTCCTCTTAATTACTATTGTATCCCAGTTTATTTGATTATCGGAAAAAAGCACATTTATATCCTCATTATAGTCATTCCAAACCAATATTTTATTACTTGAATTAGAAGGTATCATGTAAGAAGGTATCATGCCATGCATATCATTAGGGTCAATTTGGTAAGTGTGTTGACAAGCCCCCTTTATCGGAAAAAACAATAGCAAACAAGTCAAGTATTTAAAAGATATTTTCAAAAGATTTAGTGGACGTTTCATTTTAACCTTTTTCGTCTTCTGAACTATTTTTTGCTAGGAGATATCCGGCTATACTTCCTAGAATGCCAGAGATACCTGATATTTGATTGTTACTGTAACCTGCTGTAATCAATACCAATGAACTTATAATTACTAATGTCACTATTATACATTTCCAAATTTGACTAGGATTAATGACTTTATTATAAGCTAGATATACTTCTAAAATAATCACCAACAGCCCAAAACTCAAAATTGAAATTGACAACACGAATTCTGTTGAGTGTAATGAACCTGGATTCTTAGTAGCATCAATAACCTCCGCACGAATATTCGGCACTCTTAACGAATCTTCAGGTGCACCATTTGAAGTTGATGTCTGTGCGAAAGAGCAGACAGAAAATAATAAAAAAGCAAATAGCAACTTAATATATTTCATTACTTAAATATAAATAATTCATTACTATAATAAAAGTAAACTCCTTCCCGCTCGGCGCAGTCCCATGCTCGGCGTAGTTTCCAAACTACGTCGCATCGGTCGCAAATCTCCTGATTTGAATGTAGAAAAGTATCTCGCTGGTCTAAGTGTCTTACTTAGACTTACAATACTCAAGCATCACCCTTAGGGTTCGCAGTCTTTGCATCACGACAAAAACAAACAAATTTTTATCATTATGCAAAAACTGTATAGTCATTATACAGAAACAGCATAACCATAAAAACCCAATTTCTTCACAAGAAAAATCCTCCAAAACTTTGTGATAAAAAATATCACAATGAAAAAACAACAAGCCCGTGATCTCTATTTCCAGACAGAACTCCCATGCTCGACGTAGTCTCCAGACTACGTCGTATTAGTATCAACAGAAATATAGTCGGCCTTTGCAAAATATCCAATTGATGATTATCTTGATGTTTCAGACGCCAACGGCTTTGTCTAATTTTTTATGGACTAATGAAACCGCCGTTAGAATATCAAGCGCTTCATCTTCATGAATTGTAAATCTAATTTTCGGGATGTGTGCGGTGGGATTTCGGATTAAGCCAAATAGACCCTTAATCATATTCATCAATCCCACGTGTTCACTTCTGTCGTTCTCGTCACGAAGCGAATTCACCTTTATTAATGGGTTTTTTAAAGAAAATGCAACCTCCGCCAGTGCGTTTCCGTCAGCATAGAGATTTGTTAAAATCCGTAATCGGTCTGCGATACTTTTTACGCTTTCAAAAACAGTATGGAAATAGTTTTCATCCATTATTTCTGTTTCACAATATTTGAAAATTTCGGAGTGAGCATCTCTTACCTTCAGCTTATATTTGAAATGACTTGCCCTCTGCTCAGCCTCACTAATCGTTTGGCTTTTATTTACCTCACGTAGTGTGCCTTTATTTGAAATTTCAGATCCTATAAATGAAAGTCGTTTGTTGACTTCATGCCTGCGGGCCTCAAAAACATCTTCCCTACCAATATATTTTATAGGAGACAACGCGCTCTTTAGAAAATTAAGGATATTATTTGAACAGGCATATTGATTTTGCCAACTAACGAAAGCATTATATAAACGCTTCCATTTTGTATTGGTTGGATCGACATCGGGGATACCTGAGTCTAATAAGATCTTGCCAATCTCTGTTCCAGTTAAGCCATCTGAGGTATCAGCAATTGTTCGGCAAATGCTTTCAAGTTGTTCAGGCGATAAAGGCGATCTTTTAACTGTCATTAGGTCAAATTGTTATACTATTATAAAGTTAGGTAGCGCTTTATTAACTAAATTTATTCTATTAGGTATTTTGGTCACAAACTTGTCGCAGAAATTGCTATTCTTTACTTGGCTAAGAATGGTGAAACTGAAATTGCAAAAAATATTCCTTTACTAACTTAGAATTTCCCCATGCTCGGCGTAGCCTCCAGACTACGTTGTATTGGTTGCAAATCTCCTGATTTGCATGCAAAAAATAGCCATCTTGCTAACTCAAATCTTCCAGCTTCATCATAATAGCTGTTTCCCACACTACTTGTTTTTTTGCCAGTGACCGAGTATGTAAACTATTTGCGAGCTGCGGTTATTATCCGGTGCTACATGTATGAGGCAATAATTGGCATTTGTGTAGGCTATATCTTCCTCGTTAGCCAGTGCATTCCGGGTGAGAGCGTCACGCTCCCATACAAAAATGTCGATCTTCTTAGGAAGTGTAACAGGCAGTATGTTGCTGGCATTGCTGTATTCCTTTTCGTATTTTTCCATCAGTGCATCTGCATCATCTATATGTTTCTTGTTCTGAAAATGAAAAATGATGTTATCTGTCTCTATTGTTTTCCAATGAGCATAAGTATCATCCAGTCCCATTATTCGCCGTGTACCGTTTACTCTCTTTCTCAGCTTATCGCTGGTATGTTCATTTATTGCAGCTGTAAATTCGTTGTCAGCACCTTCTTTGTCATTTTTCATGTAGCGGTCGATACCCATGAAGTAATGGACTTCGCATGAAATAATGGATTGTTCCTTATCTAATGCTATAGCCCTTTGGCCGCAATAAAGTGAAGAGTCGTAGTTAGGCAGGCCGCGATAGGCACTGGTGAGCTGATCCCATGCAAGCGCATCGTCAGGGTTAGCAGCAAGGAAGGTTATCGCAATATTGGCAGCAGCACGGTAGTCGCTGGCGATGAGTTTGTCTTTTATGGCCTGGTGCAGCGAGTCTATAGTCACCATTCGGCCGTTAATCATATTATCAAGAAAGTTTTCTGCTTTGCGCACTGAGCTCGGCGTCTTATTAAGCTCGATCGCTTTTTGCAATTCCTGGATGGCTTCCTCTTTTTCATTTTTATTATATAGCGCCATGCCCAGGTAGACATGTGCCCAACCTGAAATATTGGTTGCATCTTTATCGGAGGCTATTGCCTTGCGCTCAAAATAAATGGCGGAGTCATAATCGTGAATATCAAAATAGGCCGCTCCAAGTACCCACAGCACACTTTTGTATTCCTGCTTTTGCAATTGCTTCCTGCCTTCTTCGATAGCTTTTTTATACTCGCCCTGAGAATAATAAAACTCACATCTGTCATCAGGCACACTGTTGTTATTAATGTTGTCCAAAAATTCTTTCGCGGCTTCCACCGAATTGTGGGTCTTATCAAGCTCAATTGACTTTTGCAGGTCGCGAATACTTTCCTCTTTTTTGCCTTGCCTGTATAGTGCCATGCCTCTATAGACATAAGCCCATCCTGAAGTGAAGGTCGCATCGTTATCGAGCGACAGGGCCTTATTCTCAAAATAAATGGCAGAGTCGTACATCTGCAGAGCGTAGTACGATCGTCCCATCAGATCATCTGTTAATTTTTCATCTTCTCTGGATAAATAGGTGTAGACTCTGTTAGCCAGGGTAATTACTTCCCTATACTTATGTTCTTCGTAGATCTTACCGATCTGTTTTGACTCCTGGCCAAATGCAGTTGTGCCCGCTGCGATCAAGACAATAAGAATAATATTTGCTTTCACGAAACTTTATTGATTATTATAAAGATAAAAAGTTCCGAACACGCTGGTAAGGAAATACAATTATTTAATTTTCATCCACTTAGGCTTTTACTCTTTCCTCGCCCCCCGCTGGTCTAAGTGTCTCACTTAGACCCATAATATTCAAGCATCTCGCTTGCAGTTCGCCTCCCCTTTAGCATCACGGCAAAAGAACATTATAAAAGCCATCATTCGGCGCGCTCACATTTGCACATTGCCAAACTGTCGAATTGCCAAATTGTTTTATCATTATGCCAAAACTGTATAGTCATTATACAGAAACACGATAATCATAAAAACCCAATTTCTCCACAAGAAAAATCCTCCAAAACTTTGTGATAAAAAATATCACAATGAAAAAACAACAAGCCCGTGATCTCTATTTTCAAACAGACCTCACCCAAACCCGTATCGCCGAGCTCCTCGATGTAGACCGCAAAACGATCTATCTATGGATAAAAGAAGGAGCCTGGGCAGAGATCAAACGATCTGCAAAGCACACACCATCCATCCTCGCCGAGCAGTATTACAGTCAGTTACTGGCGATCAATCAGATGATAGCAGCTAGAGAAGAGCAACCATATCCCACCCCACAGGAAGCAGAAACAATAAGAAAGCTCACCCTCACAATAAAGCACATCAAAGACGGCCAGACCCGGGGAGAAACGATCGAGTATTAATGAACTTCATCCATCAGATCACCAAAACCGACCTCGATCTTGCAAAACAGATCCTCCCTTATGCAGATAAATACATAAAAGATTACAACCATATACCCATCATAAAGCCCGAAGAAAAAGAACCACCATTGCCGAATTATCAAACATTATGTAATGCTCCTGAAAACGGTATAGCGCAATAATATTTCTAATCCTATGCACACGACCGCTATCAATGCAAGCGGAAAGAATAATTCATTGTAATGCTTGTAGGAGCTGACTTCTACTTTTGTCTTCTCCAGTTTGTCTATATCCTTGTATATAGCAGCAAGCTTATTATTCCCGGTAGCCCTGAAATATTGGCCTCCTGTCTCGTAAGCTATCTTTCTAAGCAGGGGTTCATCTATTTCCACCGGCATCATCTGCATCCCTTGTGGAGTGGGATAGGGTGCTTCTCCCATCGAGCCGACACCAATGGTATATACCCTTACTTTATAGGCTTTAGCTATTTCCAGCGCAGTATTAGGGTCTATTAATCCTGTATTGTTCACGCCATCCGTCATCAGGATAACCACTTTCGATTTTCCATGTGCATTTCTTAATCTATCTACCGATGTGGCAAGCCCCATCCCAATAGATGTTCCATCTATCAGCAATCCACTTTTCACCTGGCTAAGCTGTTCTTTCAGTATATTATGGTCTATTGTTATCGGGCACATCGTAATGCTCTCTCCTGCAAAAATCACCAGCCCTATTCTGTCTGTAGGTCTTTGGTCCACAAAATCCATAGCTACCTTTTTCGCAGCCTCTATACGATTAGGCTGAAAATCTTCCGATAGCATACTTCCCGAAATATCTATTGTCAATACTATATCTATCCCTTCGCTATCTATACTTTCGGTAGTATTATTTGTCTGTGGGCGTGCCAGCGCAACAGCCAGTGCGGCCAACCCGATAACGCGTAATACAAACAATAAAGGCCGCAGCTTTACAAGTGAGGAAGGCTTCGCTTTTTCTATACCTGAAAGAGTAGTCAGGCGTATAGCAGGGTTATCATGTTTTTTTGCCCTTATCTGCCACCATATCATAGCGGGTATTACCAGCAGCAATGCAAAAAATGCGGGATACGCAAAAGATATATGTTGCCAATCCATCAATGCGTTCATGATTCTTGTTGTGTTTGTGTTGTGTTTGTTTCCGGTGCTACTATTACCGGTCTGGTTGCTTCTACAAATTGTCTGGCATTTTCCATTGCCGCAATATGCTCATGCGGGAATGGTTGTGCCTTGGCAAATTTTGCAAGGTCGGCCGTATATAATATACTTGCCAGTAGCGCCTTGTGTGGTTGCATTTCTTTATTTGTATCTGCTGTTTGTAATATCTGGTTGGTAGTTAGCTCCAGTGCCGGGGTTTTAAACCGTTGTTCTATATAGTAGCGTATTATGTCGGTAAGCTGTACATAATATTCTTTCACTTTCTTGTTTTGCCACAATTGCTGAGCATCCAGTTCAGCCAATATTCGTAATATCTTTTCTTCCAGTGTCTCATTAGGTACATTGGTAGTTTGTGGTATAGGTGTCTTTTTATTGACAACAAAATATATAATGATAAATACTACAAGCAGGATAAATATCAGCGCGCCAACTATTATCCATATATAGTCCAGCCACGACCCTTTTATGAGTATGATACCCTTAATAGGTTTAAAGGGTTTAGTTGTATCTACTGCTATAGTGTTTACCGATAGCTTCAGCGAGTCTGTTTGTACTGTGTATGGCGTACCGGTATTAGGTATCACAGAAAATACAAATGCAGGTATTGTAAAAGCGCCTGAATCAAATCCTGTAATAGTAATGCGTTGCTTGTAGCTATAAGTGTTGCCCTCCTTCGCTGTATCTATTTTACTACGCTCTACTATCTGCAGGTGGTTAAATGTATCCGGCATCTCGGCCCATTGCAGCCTCCCCTCGCCGGGGTTGTTATGTACTTCTATGAACAGGTGCGCCTGGTCGCCCACCACTATCTGTGCTGCGTCAGTGCGTATGCTTGCCGTGGCATTGCCCTGTGAATAGGAGCAAAAAGGTAGTATAAATAATACCAGCGGTAATAAAATGGTTTTTATGGTTGCTTTCATTCCTTACCTTCCTTTAAAAAAGCCTTGTAACACTTTTACATAATCTTCGTCCGTTCTTATGTTCATAAGCCTCGCGCCGCTTTTCCTGAATGCCTGAACACAATATTTTCCTTGTTGCTCAAAATGCTCCCTGTATTGGTTACGCAGTGTTTTATCTCCCGTGTCTATCCACCGTAATTGCTTGGTTTCTGCGTCTGCTACCTGCATCAGCCCTACATTGGGCAATTCTTTATCGTAAGGATCATATACCTGTATGCCCACCACATCGTGCTTGCGTGCGGCAAGCTGCAGTGAGGTCTGGTATGGCTCACTTACAAAATCACTCAGCAAAAAGGTAATGGTCCTTTTCTTCAGCACATTATTCAGGTAGTCGAGCCCTACAGATAATTTAGTGCCGCCATTCTGCACCGGTTCCAGCGCTATCAGCTCGCGTATGATGCGTAATATATGGCTGCGGCCTTTTTTAGGGGGTATGAATTTCTCCACCTTATCGCTGAAGAATATCACGCCCACCTTATCATTATTAGTAGTCGCTGAGAAAGACAATACGGCGCTTATTTCTGTTATCAATTCACGTTTCAGTCGTTCCCGGCTGCCAAACAGCGAGCTGCTGCTCACATCTACCAGCAGCATCACCGTGAGCTCACGCTCTTCTTCAAACACTTTTACAAAGGGATGCGAAAAGCGGGCGGTCACGTTCCAGTCTATGAATTTCACATCATCCCCCGGTATGTATTCGCGCACTTCGCTGAATGACATACCCCTGCCTTTAAAGGTGGAGTGATACTCTCCTGCAAAGATGTGGTTGCTAAGCCCCTTTGTTTTTATTTCTATCCGTCTGACCCGTTTTAGTATTTCAGCAGTAGTCATTTTGTGTAGCAGGCGCTAAAGGTTTATGTCTTGCATCAACGCCGGCTTTATCTATATGATCAGAGGCATAAAATAGTAAATACACCCTGTTTGCACAAATATTAAATTTATTTTTACTATTGTTAGCTTTACTATTGTTAGCGCTCCCAGACAAAAATAGTAGTTCCCGACTTTAAATGTGAAACCTTAATACTTAAAGTTTTCTGAAAAAATGGTATAAATACTTTTTTACAATTATCACAGTAGCTTTGAGTAAACATTTCTATCATGCACAACACACACAAATTATTAACCTTAGCGTTAGGCTCTTCCTTACTGTTTGCGGCCTGCCAGGGTCATGTGGGTACTGTCGGCTCGTCCGCAGGGGATACGACTGCAAAGGCTCCGGTGAACATCAAGCTTGCCGACGTAGGTACTTCGCCTGAATTTCCCAATGCCACGCTTATGATCAAATCGGTTAATGCGATGAAAGGAAAAGACACAAGTAAGGTTGTTTTTAATTTTGACGTAAAAAATTATGAGCTGAAAATGCAGACCTCTGATACGGGCAACAAAGTGTGCAATAACTCAGCCAAAGGCCAGCATATCCATTTCATACTCGACAACAAACCATACCAGGCGCTTTATGCTCCGGTGGATACCGTATCATTGCCTAACAATACAGAGCACTACCTCGTAGCATTTTTATCACGCTCTTACCACCAGTCGTTAAAGAATAAAGAAGCAGTGGTGATGTATCATTTTAAGCTGGATGATAAAGGCAATATGCAAAAGCTCGATAACCCTACTACACCCATGCTCGTCTATAGCCGCCCCAAAGGTGATTATATAGGAAAAGACACTGCCAACATCCTGCTCGACTTCTACGTGCTTAATTGCAACCTTGCAAAAGACGGCTACAAAGTAAAAGCTATGATAGAAAACGGCACGCGCTCGCTCGACACCACACTTACCGACTGGAAATCATACTTTATCCAAAACCTCGGAACAGGCAAATGCCAGGTGACGCTAAGCTTACTTGACAAAGACGGCAAACCACTTGCAGGCCCACTTACTTCTGAGACCCGCAACTTCACTCTTGCCGCCCAGGAACCGATGAAATAAACGGTTATTAATATACTTAAATGTCCTGCACTATAGAGTGTGGGACATTTCATTTTCCCCGTTTTCTTCTAAAAAGTTGTTTTGGGTAAATTCTGTTTTGAATTTGTGCCATAGTTGTTGTGCAGCAAGGGTTTCGGCTTGTTTTGCTGTTAGGATCAATTGCCCATTTATGCCCCAATCATTACCCATGTTTTTCTCAGCTTGAGTTGGCGTGGTTGCAGGGGACTTAATATTTTGAGGTTGCACTTCTTCTATTATCTCTTCCTCTTCCTGAAGTTCTTCTTCTGTTTCGGTGGGTTTTATGATTGGAGGATTTTGCTGGGCTCTTATGTATTTGTCTGCGTGGGGCAGGATGTCTTTAGCGAGGTTTAGGTCTGTTTTAGTGATCTGGTGGATGAAGTTCATGAGGACTTCTACTGTTTCGCCAACTGTCTGTCCACTTTTTATGTGCTTTATGGTGAGGGTGAGCTTTCTTATTATTTCTGCTTCTTCCATCGTGGGGTAGGGTTGCTGTTCTCTTGCTGCTATCACCTGGTTTATTGCAAGTAGCTGCTGATAATATTGCTCTGCCAATATGGATGGTGTGTGCTGGGCTGATCTTTTAATCTGTGCCCAATGGCCTTCTTTGACCCACAGGTAGATAGTTTTACGGTCGACATCGAGGAGTTCGGCGATGCGGGTTTGGGTGAGGTCGGTCTGGAAGTAGAGGTTGCGGGCTTGTTGTTTTTTCATTGTGATACGTTTTATCACAAAGGTTTGGAGGATTTTTATTGTAGGGAAATTGGATTTTTATCATTATCGTGTTTCTGTATAATGATTATACAGTTTTTTGATAATGATAAAGATTTGTTTGCTACAATCTATTTTTTTAGAAAAACTGAATGAAAGCGTAGCTGCGTGTAAAATATACCTCAGGAACTTCTTTCTTTAAAATATGTTTTTAACATTACATCTTTTCTTTAATAAATGCTGAAACCGTAAGCCTATGCACTCCTAATAATCTACCTATAGCGCTTACAGATACTTTTTTATTTAAAAGTCGTTTAATCTCATCTTCTTGGCCTGTTAATTTGAGATTTGTAGAGCGACGACCTAAAGGGCGGCCTAATATCACGCCTTCTGCTTTTTTTCTTGCTAATGCTTCTTTTGTCCGTTGTGATATAAGATTGCGTTCAATTTCCGCCGATAACCCAAATGCAAATGCTAACACCTTAGAATTAATATTATTGCCTAATTCATATCGTTCTTTAATAGTATAAACCTGAATATCGCGTTCCATACAAACATGAAGAATACTCATAATTTGCATAAGATTTCTTCCTAACCTTGAAAGCTCTGTCACTATTAATTGATCACCCTTCTGCATTTTCGCAAGTAAACTTCCAAATTTTCTATCAGATAATTTTTTAGTTGCACTAATTGTTTCCTCTATCCATTCATCAATTTTTGTATTCTTTTCAATACAATATTTTCCAATTTCAAACCTTTGATTTTCTGTTGTTTGTTTGTCTGTACTGACTCTTATATAGCCATAGTTCATGTTAAGTGAATTTTAAAGTCAAAATATATATGAAAAATACGAGCGATTATTTTAGACAAAATAATTCTTTAAATACTGCTTTTACACTATCAAATAGCTGGGTCGTATTGAATGATATTGAATCAAGCATTCAGAAAAAAATTCAGAAAGTAAGTAAGCCATTAAAAGATTGGGATGTGCAAATCAATTATGGAATAAAAACTGGCTTTAATACAGCTTTTATTATTAACGAAAAAATTAGAAATATATTAATTGAAAAATCTCCTAAATCTGCTGAAATTATTCGTCCCATTTTAAGAGGCAAAGACATAAAAAAATATGGTATTTTAAATCAAAAGGAGTGGATCATTATTATTCCCTGTGGATGGACGAACCAAAACTGTGGAAATATTCCTCCTGAAATATTTTTCAAGCAAACTTATCCAGCCATTTACGAATATCTAATTGAGAAATCTCTAATCCCTTCGAAAGGAAAGGGATTATTTAATAGAGATGATCAAGGAAATTATTGGTGGGAACTTAGACCTTGCGATTATTTAAAAGAATTTGAAAAAGAAAAGATACTATACATTGATATTATGACAGACAATGAGGAGGAAGGGTATCCTTTCCCATGTTTCTCATATGCTAAGAATGGGATATTTACGTTAAACACTGCATACTTTATGGTTGGGAATGCAGACAATCTGAAGTATATTTTAGGTGTTTTAAATTCTAAGGTTGGAAAATTTATTGTCAGAAATAATGTAACACCATTGCAAAAAAGACAATATAGAATGTTTCAACAGTTCGTTGACAAATTTCCTATACCTAAAACATCAATAGAAATCGAAAAGAAAATTATTAAGTTAGTTGATGAAGTAATTAATTTGAAAGAGAGCGGATTGAATAGTGAAACGAAAGAAACAGAAATAACGGAATTATGCTTTTCAATTTGCGAGCTTAACTCTATAGAAAAGCAACATACAATCAATCAAGATTAATAAAATATCTTTTTTCTTCTTCAGAAAATCCATACAAATTAAATAGAATATTGTCAATTTCTGTTTCTACATCAGACGTATCATTTAAACTATTCGTCAATTTAATGTTAATTGCCTTATCAACAAGTTGCTCAATTTTATATTTTTCTGATTCTGTGACAATTGGTATTAATAGAGGCTCAAGTGCTTGTACGCTTGTTATTACATCTCCTGTGCCTGTTTTGGGAGAGTTAGCAAGTAATTGTTTTCTTAAAATTATTGAATTCAATACTCCAGTTAAATATTTCATGTCACTACCTACTGCAAAGCATGTACTATCTAAACAAAGCATTCCAGTATCATCATAAGCAAACCTTAAAACAGAGCCTATTCTTTTCCAAATGATTTTAGATTGTTGGAAATCTTTCCAGTAACCTATTGTGTCTTGAGTTTCAAACCATTTGTTAGTTGTTTTTTTTCTGGATATAATTTTAACACCATTTACAATATGAGACATTCCAGTTTGTTCAAGTCTTTCAATGCCAAATGATAATAAATAGTTTTTAATTGTCTCGAAGTTATCAATATCTATTTGTAAGCTTGGAAAAGTTGTTATTAAATACAATTCATTCCATTTGGCGACATATTTTTCTATATCCCTGCCTCTTAAAATGGGACGAATAATTTCAGCAGAATTTGATGAAGATTTAATTAATTTATCTCTTGTTTCAGGATTAATAATAAAAGCATCATTATATCCGGTTAATATTCCACGATAAATATTTACTCCCCAGTCTCTAAGTGGTATGCTCTTTTGTTCAATTTTCTCTTTAATTTTTTGCTCTAATGACGATAAAATTATCCAATTAGAATTGGTTACAAACCCTGTAGATACATTACTATAATGTCTAAAATAATCGCTCAAATTTTTTAGACTCTCAAAATTCTTGTCTAAAACACATGTACGCAATTCATTTTTATTATTTGCATTCTGAGTTAATAGGATATTAGTGTCAACTGTTGCCGAATCAAAAAGCTGTAATCCTGCAAAATCAATTAATTGCAGTGGATTAGATTCAACTAAAAAATAATTCCTTAAACTTTCTCCGTACGCGGCTCGCATCCATTTATTAGATGTGATATAAGCTAAGATTCCATTTTCTTTAAGTAATCTCAATCCCTGTTCGTAAAATAATGCATAAATATCTCCTGTACGGGCAAATGTTTTATAATCTAATTGTTGTAAAATATCAGCGTATTCTCCGAGCTTTTGTAACTGAATGTAAGGAGGATTGCCTATAATTATATCGAAACCGGCAAAATCTCCATCATTATCCAAAATCTCGGGAAACTCGAAACGCCACTCAAAAGCATTTTGATAAATTAAGTTGGTTTTTATCGCTTCTATTTCATTTTCTATTGTCTTTATTTTTTTAAGTAGCGACTCAGTTTTCTTCTTATTAT
Organism: Flavipsychrobacter sp.; assembly: GCA_035606335.1. Taxonomy (GTDB): domain Bacteria; phylum Bacteroidota; class Bacteroidia; order Chitinophagales; family Chitinophagaceae; genus DATNFP01. The sequence goes on from DATNFP010000157.1 coordinate 21,685, forward strand.
CAGCATTTGCTTTTTTTGTGTCAAATAATGTATCACTCTGAAGTTTTATTAATTCTCCTCTAGCTTTGGATAGCTTTTCCCTTCTATCGTCATGGATACTAAAATAGGTCTGGAAGTCACTCTTAATATCGTTAATGAGTGTAAACAATTGACGTTTCTCTTCTCTATGAGTTGCATTTTTAAATTTGTTAACAGCGTCTTTATATTCTTGTATTGTGTGATTTATATTTTTTAAAGCCTTTTTTAAGTCTGAGGTTAAAGAATATCGACTAATCAGAGAATTACCTGTCTTGATGTTAATATCTATATTTGGTAAAGTCTCAAGTTCTTTAAACCCGGTCTCTTCTTTGTAATAAGCATTTTTCAATAATTCTATCCAGAGACGAAGTCTGCAAATCTTAACCGAATTAGAATTAATATCAACTCCAAAGAGACAGTTTTCAATAATCGTTTGCTTCTCTTCGAACAGCGTTTTCTGAATCCGTTGGCTTTCATGATTATTGGCATTATAAATGAAAGGATCACCATATTCATCTATCATTACTAACTCATCATTAATGACCTCGATATTGTAGTCTTTAATGCGTTTGCCGTTTTTATCTTGAAGAATTCCTAATTCAGCTTTTATAGCAATTATCTCATTGAGTGCGGAGACTAAAAAGTGTCCGCTGCCAACTGCTAAATCGCCTATTTTCAAACTATTAATGATATTATTAGCTTCTACACGATCAGTAATTTTGTTATATAAACTGTTAAACGTTTCGCATTCCCAATTGTACTGATCATTAAATCTCTGTAAAACTGATTTACGGATTGCCTCCCGACACATATACATAGTTATGAAACCTGGTGTATATATAGAGCCATCCTTATACCCATTTATCTTCTCAAATACCTTTCCAAGAACAGAAGCATTGATAAGTGTTTTGTTATCTTCTTGTATATCATCTTTACCTTCACTGGCAAAATCATAAGAGTCAAGAAAACGGAAGAGATATTCTAAAGTAGGTAATACTTGGTTCCTTTTATTTTTATCGCTTAATACACTGTTAGGCATCAGTGCAAGCGTTGCCATATTGTCTAATGAATTTATTCGAATTGTTTGATCTTCAAGTTCACTTATTTCAAACAAAGAACTATTAAGATACGGGACATGCTTATACTTTTCCTTTACGTTGACAGACCTATCATCGTAAGTGCGAGCTAAAACTTGATGAAATAACTTATACAGTTCGTCGAAATCGTGAACAGTTTCTATATTTAAAAACCTATACTCTTGGCTGCCACGATGATAATCAATAAGTTGTCCTTCAAGAAGCTTTAAAAATAGAATACGATTTATCCAAGTCAAGGATAATTCCAATGCGATACTGAATATTCTTTCTTCTTTAGTAGGCCCATATTGAGACAAACTTTTTACCTTATAAAGATCCTCAGTTTCAAGGAACGAAATTACATTTTCAATTAATGAGCCAGAATTTCTGTTGTCGAGTTTACGGGATATTAGGTTTTTACCATTATCCTTTACTTCCTCAAGACCTATAATATAGAGAAGTTCTTTATAAAATTTGTCATCTAATGAATTGCTATCAGCTGCAGATTTACGCAATAAATGATATGGTGATTGTGCCTTGTATAACGCTATTAGACTTTTATCAGCTTTTTTATCAGCATTTCTAAGTGCCTTGTCGTAGTCACGTATATCAAATTGTGTAACTGGAATCTCTTCTTGTATCTTGTCGACGTACGGCTTAACTATTTCATTATAGAAAAGGTTGGTATCACGTGTTACCTTTTTGCCATCTCTCCACTCTTTATAGTCATTTACAAAGCCTTTATCTTTTGCGAAAAATTTTTCAAAATATTGAGCGTCGAAGATAAACCACTCGTAAATATTAGTGGCAATGCAATTCTTAATGTCTACATTATTCTCGTCAATCCGCTCTCTCATATAATAAAGTACGAGTTCATGAAAAGCCTTTGCATTTGGCTTAGCGAGTGTAATCATCTCGGACTTGTTATTGGGCCTTTTAGCTTCGATTATGACGCCTACTTTGTCTTTGTTAGAATTTCCAAGATGAATTACTAAGTCTGTAGCATTCTTTGTATTAATTTCATTTGTGCCTTTATAAAAGGTATTAACTAGGAAATCACGAACATGCGTTTTTTGATTTTCTTCTCGCTCTATGATATCAACCTTATTTAGTAAATTTAAAAGGTTACTTTTAAATGAATCAATGTCACTTCTTAGTGGTCGAAGTTTAAGTAACTCTTTAGTTGCGACTTTAGGTGATACCTCTCTTAGCTTCATGCAAGTATTTAATGTTAGGGTAATTTCAAGGTAAAATACAATTTCTCTATGTATTAATATAGTATATATTAAAATGATAAATATAATTATGAGTGCGGTAGAGTGTAGTAACTAAAAAAGATTTCTCCTCTTTTAAAAATTCCTTCTTTATCTAATTAAAGTATCCTGTTCATCAATGCGCTATCTTATAATACAGCCCAATCGCACCTGATTTAAACATTTTGGTACCTGTAAGTTGTATATTAAAAGCTTTATCGAGTTGATTAGTTTCAAAAAAATGTTTACCACCGCCTGCAATAATAGGTTGAACAATAAAATGGTATTCATCTATCAGTCCATACTGTGATAATTGTGAGACAATGCCTGGGCTACCAAATGTTATTAT
>DATNFP010000158.1:0-41857 GCA_035606335.1 Flavipsychrobacter sp.
ATGTTTACCGATACATTTATGTCTTTACCGGCTGTAACTTTCTGTAGGTCATTAGGAGTAAAATCTCCAACACCCATTGATTCTACAACATCAGTTGCATAATTCACATTACTCTTATCAGCAACACCATAGCTACCAGTACCACCTTGTTTTATCCCTTGCAGCAATATTTCATCACTTTTAAAATCAGTTGGTTTTATGGTAACCTGTATGCCATTGCTTAATGTATAAGTAGTAGCATTAAAACCATCTTCAGCTTTTTGAGAGACAACTTTACCTGGTGTTGGCATTTTATCCATCAGGCTACTTGCCACTTGTTTTTCTTCAAGAGGTTTTACTTCCTGTTTAAAAGCTTTTTGTGACATTGCTAACAGGCCGGCATCATTAGGCAACCTTACGTCTTTTTTGTCTGGAGCAGTTATTAATGTAAAGTTGTTTTCATTGCCCATCCATTTCTTTGGTAAATCATTCAATTCACTTAGTTGAATACTGGGAAGCATTTTTTGATAGTAAGTGTATTCGTTTTCTATACCGGGGATAGGTTCTTTTTCAAGGAAATTACCCATGTATTCGTTTACATAATTTTTGCTTTCAGTAGTGGTACGTTCGTTATAAGCTTTTTCCATCTGGCTCATCATGTCTTTTTTGGCACGATCAAGCTCACTCTGGTTAAAGCCATATTTTTTAGCACGAAGCAATTCTGCAGATAAAGCATCTAAAGATTTTGATGGATCGTTGTTGCTAATTACTGCAAAGCCGCTAAAAGCTTCATATCCTAATATGGTAGGATCAAAAAATACACTTGCAAAAGGGAATGGAGGATTGCTACCTTGTGCCAGATCGCTTAAACGTGTATTTATCATAGACAGTACGAGTTCACGTTTCATGTCTTCGCGATAATCACCAACTGTTGTCTGAACTTTCTTTTTGTTGTAGGAATAAATGACACGTAATATAGAATTAGTAGCTTCTTTATCAGTTACTACCATTGCATCAGATTTAGCGCGTGGCTTTACATCTACATATGTACGAGGCTTTTCATTTGAAGGGTTGGTAAGACCAGTAAAGTGCTCCATCAGCAATTTTTTAGCTGTAGCAGTATCGATATCTCCCACAATTGCCACGGCCTGTAAATCAGGACGATACCAGTCGTGATAGAATTTACGGATTGTTTCATACTTAAAATTGTGAATAATATCGTCTTTACCTATTGGAAGACGATCAGCATATTTTGAACCTGATACTAACCTTGGAAAATATTTATCGCGCATACGCATATTGGCACCTTTACCCAGTCGGCTTTCTTCCAGCACCACGCCACGCTCGCCATCTATGTCAGAGTCTGTTAACAATGCATTATGTGCCCAGTCTTCAATTATCTGGAAGCCTTTTTCAATATTATCAGGTTTATCTGTAGGTATTGGTAATATATATACTGTCTCATCAAATGATGTGAACGCATTTAGATCTGCTCCAAATTGTACACCTATTGACTGGAGATAGCTAACAAGATCATTTTTTTGGAAATGCGTAGTGCCATTAAAGTTCATATGCTCCATAAAATGCGCTAACCCTCTTTGGTTGTCATCTTCTAATATAGAGCCTGCATTTACAAAAAGGCGTAATTCTACCTTGTTTTCAGGTTTGTGATTTGGACGTATATAATAAGTAAGCCCATTAGGCAAAGTGCCTTTTATCACATTAGGATCTATTGGCATTGGGGCATTAAGGTCTTGGGCATAAGCAGAGCCAGTTACACAAGCTGCTAAAATTGCCCCCATAACTGCATGACGCAGTGAGTGGTTCGAAAACAATTTCATATTTTGAATTTGTCACAAAGTAAAAAAACCTATTCAAAACTTTTATCCCCCTTTTAAAGTTAAAAAGCTAAATTATTGTTATAGATAAAATCTAATTATAAAATAAACTAATTAATAATTATTGGTATAAACTTTTAAGAAATGGCTAAACGCGATTGTGAAAAACTTATCTTCGCAATGAAGAATGAATTATGGCTTTAATTAAATCAATATCAGGAATTAGGGGTACAATTGGGGGTAAAACAGGTACAAGTCTCACTCCGTTAGACATAGTAAAGTTTACTACAGCATATGGCGCCTGGATATCGCAACAGAGTGATAATAAAAAAATAATAATAGGCAGGGATGGGAGAATTTCGGGGGAAATGGTGCGAAGCCTGGTAGTTGCAACATTGCAAAGCGTTGGTTTTAATGTTATTGATCTGGGTCTTAGCACTACACCTACAGTTGAGATGACAGTGAAAATGGAAAATGCTGCAGGCGGGATTATCTTAACAGCCAGCCATAATCCAAAAGAATGGAATGCATTGAAACTCCTGAATAAGGATGGAGAATTTCTAAGTGCAGCTGACGGACAATGGATACTTGACTATGCTGAAAAAAACGAAACGGTATTCGCAGAAGTCAATAAGATAGGGGTAGTTACCTATTCAGATCAATATATACAAAAGCATATAGACGAGATATTGGCCTATCCGTTGGTGGATATAACAGCCATAAAAAAGAAGAATTTTAAGGTAGTGGTTGATCCGGTAAACTCAACAGGAGCTATAGCTGTGCCTGCTTTATTAAAGGCATTGGGTGTAAAAGATATAACGGTAATAAATGAAGAAGTATCCGGCAGGTTTGCGCATAATCCCGAACCATTACCGGAAAACCTTGCAGAGCTATGTTCAAATGTTGCTAAGAAAAATGGTGCTCTTGGTATTGCAGTAGATCCTGATGTAGATAGATTGTGTTTTGTATGTGAAGATGGCAGCCTGTTTGGAGAAGAATATACTTTGGTAGCCATAGCTGATTATGTGCTTGGTCATAAAAAGGGGAACACAGTGTCAAATCTCTCATCAACACGCGCATTACGCGATGTGACCGAGAAACATGGCGGACAGTATTTTCCAAGTGCCGTGGGAGAAGTGAATGTGGTAAAGAAAATGAAGGATGTAAATGCAGTGATAGGAGGAGAGGGTAATGGAGGTGTTATAGTGCCTGAGCTTCATTACGGAAGGGATGCATTAATAGGTATCGCATTGTTTCTTACTCACCTGGCTAAATCCGGCAAAACTGTAAAAGCATTGCGTAGCAGTTATCCGGATTACTTTATATCAAAGAATAAGATAGAGCTGGGTGAAGATATAAATGTGAAAAACATATTTGAGCAGATAAAAAAGAAATATAAGAAACAGCCTATTAATACTGAAGACGGTTTGCGGATTGAGTTCGATAATGATTGGGTGCACTTGCGTACATCAAATACAGAACCTATTATTCGTATATATGCCGAAAGCGGTACAGAAACAACTGCAAGCAATATAGCCAAGCGCATCATGGCAGATATAAAAGAAATGATGATGGCTAAGGTAGATTAACCAGTAATTATATTATCTGAATATTGTCTTCTTATACATACGATGTTGTAATAGCCGGAAGCGGATTAGGAGGATTATTAAGTGCTGTGTTCCTGGCAAAGGAAGGTATGAAGGTTTGTGTACTGGAGAAGGATAAGCAAATAGGGGGATGCCTGCAAACTTTTTCTGTTCAAAAAAAGATATTCGATAGTTGTGTGCACTATATTGGCGGTCTTGGAGAAGGGCATACATTATGGTCAATTTTTAAGTATGCAGGAATTGCTGATAAACTTATTCTAAGAGCGTACGATGAAAATGGTTTTGACCGCATAGCATTAGGCGACAATGAAATATTATATCCGCAGGCAATAGGGGCCAACAACTTTGTAGAGCAGCTATTACCATATTTTCCTAAAGAGAAAGAGGCACTCAGGGGGTATATACAATTAATACAGGAAGTGGGAGACCATTTTCCGCTGTATAGATTGAGAAATGGTGATGCAAGTGAAAAAGCATTGGTAAGTAGTTGGGAAGTCACCAAAACACTTCAACAAATCACGGATAATAAATTACTGCAACAGGTATTAGCAGGAAATAATTTGCTTTATGCAGGAGTTGCAGCGCGTACTCCCTTTTATATACATGCATTGGTGTTGGAAAGCTATATGCATAATGCTCATAAGGTAATGCCCGGGAGTTCACAAATAGCAAAACTTTTAGGGCAAGAGCTGCAACGACATGGGGGAGAAGTACACAGAAACACAGAGGTGAAGAAACTTGTTGAAGAAAATGGCATAATAGCATACGCGGAAAATAACAATGGAAGGAGATATTACGCAAAACATTTCATTGCTAATATGCACCCCGCAGTATTGCTTTCCATTACGGATAGCAATATGCTAAGACCAGTCTATAGAAACCGTATCAATAGGCTGGAGCAAACCATCTCAACTTTTATGTTGAATGCAGTATTACGACCGGCATCAGTACCCTTCCATAATTACAATATTTATTGGAATGCCTCTGATAACGTTTGGGACGCGGTGAATTATATGAAGGATCAATGGCCTGCGAATTATGCTTTATTTTATACTGAAGACAAGAATAATCCAGGCTATGCCGAAAGCATTTCAGTGCTTAGCTATTTGCATTACAGCGAGTTTACAAAATGGGAACATACACTTAATCGAGCTAATAGTGAACAGGATAGGGGAGCAGAATATAATGCGCTAAAAGAGCAGAAAGCAGAAAAACTACTCGAAAAAATATATAGGCGTGTACCCGAGTTGAAAGGAAATATAATAGAACAAAGTACAGCGACACCACTCAGTTATAGAGATTATACGGGAACGCCAACAGGTGCACTATATGGAATACTTAGGGATGTAAATAAACCAAACGAAACGGCCATCGCTACAAGAACGAAAATATCCAATCTATTTCTCACAGGTCAAAATGTAAATATGCATGGTGTGCTGGGAGTGAGTATAACTGCTATTGCGACTTGTGCCGAATTGATAGGGATGGAGCATTTGCTGGAAAAAATAAAAGGTGACAAATAAGTGCCACCTTTTAGAATCATTTGGAAAGTTTTTACCACCCCAATAAATAAGCAAATATCAATGGCGCCACAATGGTCGCATCGCTTTCTACAATATATTTTGGAGTATCTATGTCTAATTTGCCCCATGTAATTTTTTCATTTGGCACTGCGCCACTATAAGAGCCGTATGATGTGGTACTGTCACTTATCTGGCAGAAATAACTCCAGAAAGGTACATCATGCCATTCCAGGTCCTGGTACATCATTGGTACAACACATATCGGGAAGTCGCCTGCTATACCACCGCCAATTTGAAAAAAGCCTACGCCCTTGCCTCCTGAATTTTTGCGATACCAGTCGCTGAGCATTATCATGTATTCAATACCGCTTTTCATTGTCGAAGGATTCAGTTCTCCCTTAATGCAATAAGAAGCAAAGATGTTGCCCATAGTGCTGTCTTCCCATCCCGGAACGATAATGGGCAGATTTTTTTCTGCAGCAGCTATCATCCAGCTATGCTTGGGATCAATTTCATAATCAGTCTCCATTGCCTTGCTCAAAAGCAACTTGTACATATATTCATGAGGGAAATATCGTTCGCCTTTATCCTGGGCATCCTTCCATATTTTAAAGATGTGTTTTTGTATTCTACGAAATGCTTCTTCCTCAGGAATACATGTATCCGTAACACGATTAAATCCTCCCTCCAGCAATTCCCATTCTTCTTTTGGACTTAGATCACGATAATTGGGAACCCGCTTGTAATGTGTATGCGCTACGAGGTTCATGATATCTTCTTCGAGGTTTGCACCTGTGCAGCTAATGATCTGCACTTTGTCCTGGCGGATCATTTCTGCAAGAGAGATACCTAATTCGGCAGTACTCATAGCGCCGGCAAGACTGATAAGCATTTTGCCATTTTCGAGCATATGCGTTTCATAGCCCTTAGCTGCATCAACAAGTGCCGCTGCATTGAAATGGCGGTAATGGTGCTGTATGAATTGTGAAATAGGACCTTTGTTCATGTATGTCTGTTTGAAAGTTGTATTTTTTAGTGTTTTAAATTAAAAAGCAAGCAGTAAAACTGCATGCTTTTTATAATTCTTTATCTTATTAAGATCCGGTTTCGGGATATATTAAGCTACTTTCTCACTTTCACCTACTACATTCTTTTTCACCCACTCGGTAGTGATAGATTTCGGACGCTCAAGAGGGAAGCCTAATGCACGATCCCAGCAAAGACTGGCCAATACACCTAACGCACGGGATACGCCAAACAATACAGTATAGAAATCTTCCTCTACCAGGCCATAATGTTTCAGCAGTGAACCTGAATGTGCATCAACGTTTGGCCATGGATTTTTGATCTTGCCGGTACTTTCCAATATAGCAGGTGCTACATCATATATATTCCAAACAGTTTGTACCAACGGATCGTCGGGGCAATGTTTCTTAGCAAATTCCATTTGAGCTGTAAAGCGTGGATCGGTTTTGCGTAATACAGCATGGCCATATCCCGGAACTACTTTTCCTTCGCTCAATGTCTTATGTATGTAGGCTGCTATTTGTTCTTTGGTGGGTTGTTCTGTTTTCAGCTCGCTTCTCATTTCTTCTATCCAGCGGATTACTTCCTGGTTAGCTAATCCATGCAGTGGACCTGCAAGTCCTGTCATGCCTGCTGCAAATGATAAATAAGGATCACTTAACGCAGAACCTACAAGATGGGTAGCATGTGCAGATACATTACCGCCTTCATGATCAGCATGGATGGTAAGATATAGGCGCATTAATTCTTTAAAGCTATCTTCTTCAAAACCGAGCATATGTGCGAAGTTAGCACTCCAATCAAGCATGCCATCCGGCTGGATGTGTTCGCCATTTTTATATTTACGGCGATAGATATATGCGGCAATACGTGGCAAACGGGCGATGAGGGTCATTGTATCCTCATATACATAAGACCAATGGTCTTTTTTGCTAATGCCTTCAGCGTATTCTTTTGCAAATTTTGATTCAGTTTGCAGGGCAAGAATTGCAGCGCAAAACTGCGTCATTGGGTGTGTAGAAACAGGTAATGCCTCTATCACATCAAAAACATGGTTAGGTACGTGGGAACGGCGTGCCCATGTAGTAGAAATATGGTCTACATCTTCGGCTGTTGGAATGTCGCCAACAAGCATAAGATAAAACAAACCTTCTGGCAATGGTTCGTTACCACCTTCCGCTTTTGGAAGCTTATCTCTTAATTCTGGGATTGAATATCCACGAAAGCGAATACCTTCATTTGAGTCCAACAGGGATGTTTCTGTAACAAGCCCTGTTATACCGCGCATACCCTGGTAAACCTGTGCCAGTGTTACATCTTCTATTTTTTTATTACCAAATTCTTCGAGTATTTTTTTGATGTCCCGGTTATTTTCATCGGCCTTTGCCTTAAATCGTTCTTTAACGTAACCCATAATAGTGTAGCAGGTTAATTGTGTTTGAGGAGAATTTTAACGCACACAAAGGTAATGAAACGAAAAGAAGTTTGTAATGGAAATTGAATAAATAAATAGTATTAAAAGATTGTTAAATCTGATTTATCCTCAATTGTCTATAGGTAAAAGCCAAATCCCAATTTGGGTTTAAAATTAAATTGCTTTGATAGGAAAGTGTTTCAGAATGATTATTCAAATAAAAATCCGCCGGATCTGATAGATATCGACGGATATGGTAATAGATATAACTTCGGATTTATAATAGTGCGCCTCTGTAAAGCAATGTAAAAGTCTTATTCTGGAACATAGGAAACAACGTGAAAAAATGTATCAGCAGGAGGGTATTTTTCACGTACCACAGTATTTGTAATTGTATTAGATTGGCACTCTTAAAAGGCAAGTGGGAGTTTTGTTACTGATTTGTTCGCGTCTATCTATTCATATATAAATAATTAGATATTAACATCTTATATGAATAAATAAGTAATGAAATATTTGCAACTTAATACCGTAACCTTCAACTTTACACCATCAAGGCTTTAATACACCGCTAACCATTACAAACAGAGGACATGTCAGGAATTATTAACCCCACCTTAAATGATCTTAATACCTCAAGATCCAATTTCGCAAGCCATTATTCTGTTAGTGGCGTTGCTGCTTTTGGTCAGGACATAGTAATAAACTGGGCTTTATTTAAAACTGCTGTCGAGGTACAGGGTGGTATCGCGGATATTCCGAACATTGTTTTGAAATTTATTCATTGCTACGATCCTTTAAGTCATTTGTGGTATTTAGTTATGCAGGTTTGTCATTTGGCAAGTAATGGGAAAAATATAGATCAGTTAGGCGCAAGGTTTACTTTAAAATCCGGGTTGCCACCAACAGCTTCAGCATTGACAACAGATTATGATCCAAATTATTTTGCACATGTTTTATATAATGGAACCCCTGTAAATAAGAGCGTAAATGTGAATTATGTAGTGATGCCATGGATTTGTCAAATAAAGGATATGAGTTGCGAAAATGGTTTAACTTCTTCTGCGGTGGCCAATATAAAGTTTTCATGCGCATCTTTCGATTACACCGCTAATGTTCCTGCCTCGTCTCTGGTTGCATGGCCACATACCATCTGCGCTTTTATGAATACCACAACTAATGGAGACTATGTAAATAATAATCCTGTTACTGGTACTTCGACTATGTTTGTCAACCGTGCAGCTGATATGGCATCAATGTGCCCACCTTGTTGCGGGGTGTATTCATGGCCTGCAGGCTTGCCAACTACTCAACAATGTACTGGTCTGGGGAAGCATAATAAATAAACGTAAAAGTTTTTAGATAAGGCATATATTCGCCCAAGCGAATTGTACATTATGCATGTTTTTTTGAACTACTTGTTATATTGTTCAATAATTTCCATCCCTTTGTCCGCAATTGTCGGTATATACTCATGGAGATATCTTACTCTGCCATTTAAACTGATTTTTTTTCAAATCATTTGTGCCTCATTTGCAGATATCACTGGAAGAATTTTAGAAATTTATCTAAACAACAACATTTTTTTATATAATGCTTATCTGTTTATAGAATTATGGTTGGTAGGTCTGGCCGGCTGGTATATGATTAGAAATAAAACATATCAAAAATGGCTAATGGCTTTTTTGATTATTTGTACTGTAGTAGCCATCGTTAGTATATCCATAACCGGCATAAAAGTTTTTGCAAATTGGGCTTTTTTAATGGAATGTTTATTATTGACTATCACATATCTTGGTATACTAATAAACTTATTAATTTCTAATAAAGGAAACATTACAAAAGAGCCTGTTTTTTGGCTCTGTATCGGCATAATCACTTATTTTGGTTGTAATGTTCCGCTATTTGGAATGCTGAATTATTTAGTTGAATATCACCCTCTTTTAGGAAATTATATTTACAGAATTGATCACGTGCTGTGTATAATACGCTATTCATTTGTTGCAGTTGGATTTCTTTCCTGTCGTAAACACATTTTTACTTCAAAGTTGATAACTAATTATGAGCGACCATGACATTGTTTTTATGGTGGCGTTTACAACGCTAATTATACTATTGTTGATTGCAGGCGTTGTAATAACCATATTTGTTGCTAACAAGCAAAGGTTGCAACAGAATATGAAACTAGCACAAATGCAACTGGATTACCAAAAGGAATTGCGTGTGGTTGAGAATGAAGTACAGGAACAAGTGCTAACCAATATTTCAAGAGAATTACATGACAATATTGGCCAACTGCTTACAGTAATGCGATTCCAACTCGAGCAGAAAAAGTTAGATGCGCCTGAAATGGAGCAAATACTCAAGCCAATGGATGAGACACTTACTGATACCATGCAGCAGGTTCGTTTATTGGGTCGTAGTTTGAATAGTGATTTATTAGAACAAAACGGTTTGCTTCATACGATAAACCAGGAGGTAAACAGATTGTTGCAATTCAACCACCTGAAAATTCATTGGAAGAATGATGATACGGAGCCAGTCCTGAATAAAGATCAACGCCTTATGTCATTTCGTATTTTTCAGGAGATACTCAATAATATGCTAAAGCATGCCAATGCAAAGAATATAAGTATTGTATTGCAGGGAAAAGAAGACTTTAAAATGGTTGTAGAAGATGATGGCAAGGGTTTCGATGTGTCCCAAACAATGCAAACTGGCAGCGGGTCAGGCTTAAGAAATATAGTAAAAAGAGCAGCTTTAGCTAATTTAGATTGTCAGATAAGCGCAGCAATAGGGAAAGGCAGTATCTTTACTTTACAGCAGGTTGCATCTCAATAACAAAAACAGCGCTTAAAATGTCAACGCACTATTCCATCATTCTTGTTGATGACCACATAGTGGTTCGTAGCGGGCTGAAGGAACTTATAGAAAGAACAGGAAATTATATTGTAAAGCATCAGTTTGGAAATGGTCAGGAATTAATAGATAGCATTCCCTTTAGTGAACAGCCTGATCTTATAATAATGGATTTGAATATGCCTGTGATGGATGGTAAACAAACTGCAGAGTGGCTTAAGCAAAATAATATTCCATACCCGGTACTTATTTTAACTATTGATACAACAGACAGAACTATAATTGAGCTTTTTAAGCTTGGTGTAAGAGGGTATTTGTCTAAAAGCTGTACTGCAAGTGTTTTGAAAAAAGCTATTGATGACGTATTGAATACAGGTTATTATCATAGCGAATTGCTAACCCGGGCATTAATGACCGACGGCTCAAAACAGACAGAGGATGATAAGGAGGAAATAATGAATCAGCTCTCTGAAAAAGAAATGACCTTTCTTAAATATGTCTGTGATGAGAAAGAGTATACATACGAGCAAATAGCTGATATGATGGGCGTGCATCGTCGTACTGTAGATGGTTATCGTGAAAGCATATTCAATAAGTTCAATATTAAATCCAAATCTGGATTAGTATTATTTGCTATTAAATATCACATAATAGAGGTTCCTGCCAGGATGTAATTATTAGGCTTTTATTAGAGATCGGTGTGTTTGGATGATATGGCATGGATATTGTTGCAAATTAAATTTATTGTGTCTGACTGGGAAGGAAGGGCAGATGTTATTTACTCTTCCTGAGTATGTGATAATTATTAAAGCGGATGCAAGATGATAAAGTACAAAATAGACGGGCATGAAGTAGATAAAACTACTTTTGAAAAATTTCATCCCGATCTCAGTATCCTGGAATTGTGGGAAAACGCAATTGAAGCACAAAAGGAAGAAATAGATAATTTAAATGTTACTATTATTCTTAAGCTAATTAATGGTAGATTTAAAGTGCTGACCGACACCTTCTTATTATTTAAGTTAATTGATGAAATAAACAAAGTTAACGCACAAAAGCATGCACATAGTAAGCTTGTGCTTTTCGAATAATCCCCATTATTCCTCTAACTTTTTTATACATTTTACCATATCTATACCGCTTTTAAGCACACCTGCAAATAGGTCGCCCTTTTTTTCTATTCGCTTGATAGTGTTTTTGATATTAAAGCTTTTAGGATCAAGTCCCTTTTTTATTTCTTTCCATTCTAATGGAGTAGATACAGGTGCTTTTGTTTTAGGGCGCAGGCTATATACGGAGCATAAAGTTTGTCCACGCCTGTTTTGCAGATAGTCTATATATATATGATTCTTGCCTCTTTTGCTTAATGTTCTTTCCAGGCTTGTAAAATTGGGTAATTGTTCTTGAGCAAGGGTTGCTACGAGATGCGCAAAATCTTTTGCTTGATCATAATGGTATTTGGCGTTAAGTGGAACATACACGTGTAGCCCAGTGGCGCCTGAGGTTTTGCAATAACAATCTGCCCCGGCTTTATCTAATATTTCTTTTATCACTAGTGCTGTTTCTACCACCTGGTCGAACGTATTATTTTCCGAAGGGTCTATATCCATGATTAAATAATCCGGGTTATCTAGGTTTTGAGTGCGTGAGTTCCAGGGGTTCAGCTCTATACAGCCAAGGTTAGCAAGATAGAGTAATGTAGGTTTATTGTTGCATACAATGTAGTTGATATCCTTGTTGGCGCTATCCGACCAAATTAATTGCTTGTCAACCCAATCTGGGGCAGAACCTCCGGTGTCTTTATGAAAGAAACCCTCATCTCTTATCCCATTCGGATTGCGTCTTAATGACTGCGGACGACCTTTTAAATAAGGTATTATGTATTTGTATACACTTGTGTAATAGGCTACCACATCACCTTTAGTATATCCCTCATCCGGCCAGAAGACCTTATCGAGGTTTGAAAAGGCTATTTCTTTACCATTGACTTTTTTGATGTTTTCTTCCATGATTCAGTTTTGCTTTTATTCTGTATTTTTTTCGAAACATGTTTTGAAGCGTCAGTATCTGGTTTTACTTCTTTAGCGGATTTATCTATGCGTAAACCCATAAATACGGGATGTCTTCTGTTGCCCTCAGAGGTAATTTCAGTAAATTTTAAGTTACAAACCAGTTCTGGCTTTACCCAGGTGACTGGCATGTTTACTTTTACTTTACTATCAAAAGGGGATTTATCTGTAATTAAAGACTGAAGTTTCTCATAAACATCTTTAAGCGTTTTCTGATCGAAGCCGGTACCTGTATGTCCTATATAAGTAAGTTTTTTTCCTTGATACGTGCCCAGCACCAAAGCCCCAAAGTATTTTCTGCCACCACGAGGTTCTGTATAGCCTACAATAACAGCCTCGTCAGTAAGCATATGCTTTACCTTCAGCCAGTCTGATGTGCGACTGCCTTCGGTATATTTGCTGTCTGCTCTTTTGGCTATCATTCCTTCCAGCCCTTGTTTTTTTACGGCTTTAAAAAAATCATTGCCATTTGCTTCTACATGGTCGCAATATTTGATAAAATCATTTTCAGGCAACAAGTCTTTTAATATTTGTTTCCTTTCCAGCAGGGTTTTGCTTTCAATTGATTTGCCATTTACCTGCAGACAATCGAATACATAGTAGGCAAGAGGTATAGAGTTATCCTGTTCATATTTTTGCAACAGTTGGAAAGATGGCATCCCATCTTTGTCAAATGCTACAATCTCTCCATCCAATATCATATTTTTTTTGATTGATTTAAGAGCTTCAAAAATTACCGGGTATTTATTGCTAAACGACAATCCATTTCGTGAATAAAGACGCATATCCTTTTTGTTGATTTCCGCTATGGCGCGATAGCCATCCCACTTTATTTCAAATATCCAGTCAGGACTGTCAAAAGGTTTGTCATACAGTTTTGCCAGCATTGGCTTAATATAATCCTTGAATTTACTTTCTGTAGAGTCCGAAATAAGAAGTATTGATTTGGCCACTACTTTTTTTTTATAGTTTTCTTAGCAATACGCTGTGCCGTATAAGCTAGTGAGCTTTTTTTGGCGTAATCCTCGCTATCGTATTCTTCATCGGTGGCATATTTGTCTCTATGCTTAATTAATAACCAGGTCTTTTCATTTTGCTTCATGTTCACCAGGGCGAAATCACCTTTTAGCTTTTTACCATGCAAACGGAATTTGATGTTTCCTTCTTTAAGATGCTTTGCAAATTCTGTAGGTGTAATTATATTGGCATTTTCATCGATTGGTTCGTATGTTCCGTGATCCCAAACATCTACATGGCCTGCTCCATAATTGCCTGCCGGAATATCTCCCTCAAATGTTGCATAATCAATCGGGTGATCTTCTACCATCATTGCCAATCGTTTGTCTTTTGGATTTAGCGATGGCCCTTTAGGTACTGCCCAACTCTTAAGAACGCCATTAAGCTCTAACCTGAAATCGTAGTGAAGGCGCGAAGCATGATGACGCTGTATGGTAAAGATCAGCTTCTTATCATTATTTATCTTCGATTTTCCCTCAGGCTCTGGAGTATCCTTAAAACTTCGTTTCTGTTTATATTTTGCTAAACTCATGATGCTTTCTTCTTTTTTGTTTCAAGGCTGGCTTTAAGTTGAGACATAAGGTCTTTGCTCTTGTTATGTACAATTTTGAATTGGGGTTTGGCTATAGCCTTGCCTTTTGCCTTTTTTTCTATTAGATCCATGAGTTCTGCGTCGTAAGTGTCTTTGTATTTGGAAATAGAGAACTTTTTAGGTGTGAGTTGATTGATAAGCGATACAGCCATTTTTAATTCAGCAGGTTTTACGTTTGTCGCTTTGGGGATATTGAGATCTGCGTAGCTTCTTATCTCCTCCGGGAATCTTATTTTTAATAATAATATCATGTCTTCCTGGCTTTTTAGCAAGCATAGATTTTCTTTTGAGCGCATTACATAAGTTCCTATGGCCACCTTACCTGTTTCTTTTAATGCCTGTCTCAATAATTCATAAGCTCTTTCTCCACCTTTTGAGGGCTCCAAATAATATGGAGTATCATAATAAGTAACATCAATTTTATCTGCCTCTACAAATTGGTCTATTTCTATGGTCTTGCTTTTTTTGGGGCTGGCTTTTTCAAAGTCTTCATCGGATAATACAACGTATTTATCGTTGTATTTATACCCTTTCACAATATCTCCCCATGGAACTTCTTTGCCTGTATTCTGATTGATACGGGCATATCGAATATTAGCATGATCATGCTTATCAAGCATGTCAAGATCAAGTTTGCTATCCTCAGTAGCGCTAAATATCCTCACTGGTATATTTACCAACCCGAAACCTATTGAACCTGACCATATTGCGCGCATATAATTAGATTTAGATAAACTTATGTTGATAAAAAATATGCCCATAGCATTTAAATCAGCCACGGGGTTGATCTATAGCATATATAAAGATAAAGTTTATTATGTAAAGGCTGGATATTGATGTAGCTTTTTTTCTACAGCATCATTTTACCTGCCTGCGATATAGCACAAAGGCGACATAGCCGAATATTAGATTGGGGATCCAGACTGCAATTAGGGGATTAAGGCCGGCCTTTGTAGAAAATGTTGTGGAGAATTGCAGCAGCATAATGTATAATGCACTGATAAGAATACCAAGAGCCAGGTGCAGCCCACTTCCGCCACGGATTTTACGGCTCGCGATGCATGCGCCTATTATTACCAGTATAAAAGCAGCAAAAGGCTGAGCTGTGCGCCTGTCTTTTTCGACATAATAGAAATTCAGGGTTTCACGGCCCCGCAACTTTTCCTTTGCTATATACCTGAGAAGTTCTGGTGTAGTTAGCGCCTCTTTTATATCTTCATCTTCATCAAGATCTTTGGGAGTAAAAGAGGGATATTTTACGTATTCTTCAGGTAAAAAGGTCATTTTTTCTTTAAGGCCATCATTATAACGGATGACCACATTGTACAAATGCCATATTTTTTTTATACTGTCGTAAGAGACACGGTCTGCGAATAGCTTTTCCTGCATGTTAACACCATTTATTGTTTCCGCAGTAAAGTGAAATCCCATATTTGTACTGTAATCATAACTCTGCACGTATACATACAAATTCTTGGACAGTTTTAGATGCACATTGCGATCAGAAACAATCTGTGCACTATTTACATATCGGTTTTCGAATGCGAGTCGTTGTTTGTTAGCATTAGGTATTACCCAATGGTTGGCTATAAGCGATAGAATGCATAAAAAACTGCCACCTATGGCATATGGACGTAAAAAGCGCTGAAAGGAAACGCCGGAAGCGAGAATGGCTATTATTTCAGATTTATACGCGATCTTGGATGTAAAGAAAATAGTAGCGATAAAAACAAATAATGGAAATAACAGCGCTGTAATGTGAGGGATAAAGTCTTTGTAATAGTTAAGTATTGCAGCCAATGGAGCTTTGCGGGACACAAATGCATCAACTTTTTCAGAGTAATCTATTACACAGGAAATAACAGCCAGTATTAATATGGCATAAAAAAAAGTACCCAGGAATTTTTTTATGATATACCAATCAAGTCTTTTCATACTGTTTTAATCCGGTAGTCCAATTTTTTATAGTTATAACTCCCTTGCTTAAATGTAAGTTTGTATCAATTATAATCTTTGCTGCAAAAGTGGTACCATTTCATTTTTCCATGAATGAAAATCACCCTGCAAAATATGTTTACGGGCCTGTTTTACCAAATGCAGGTAAAAAGCCAGGTTTTGAATACTGGCAATTTGTAATCCCAATATTTCATTTGCTGCAAATAAATGTCTTAAATATGCTTTGCTGTAATAAGTGCTTGTTTCATTATCCAGACCATCATCTATAGGAGTGAAGTCGGTAGCCCATTTCTTGTTTTTTATATTAATTACTCCTTTAGTGGTAAACAACGTACCATTCCTGCCATTACGCGTAGGCATTACACAATCGAACATATCTATCCCCAATGCAATATTTTCAAGAATATTCCAGGGAGTTCCTACACCCATCAGGTAGCGGGGTTTATCTATTGGTAAATGGTCGCAGCAAAGGGCACACATTTCATACATCATCTCCTCAGGTTCTCCTACAGATAATCCGCCTATAGCATTACCATCACATTCCATGGATCCAATAAATTCTGAAGACGCTTTTCGAAGATCTTTATAGGTACTGCCTTGCACTATTGGGAATAATGCTTGCCTGTAACCATATTTTGGTTCCGTATTATTCATTTGTTGTACACATCTTGCAAGCCAGCGATGGGTTAATTCCATTGATTTTTTGGCATATGCATATTCAGAAGGATAGGGTGGGCATTCATCGAAAGCCATTATAATGTCTGCACCTATGCTCCGTTGTATATCAATTACTCTTTCTGGCGTAAATAAGTGCTTAGAGCCATCTATATGCGATTGAAACAGGGCACCATCTTCCGTCAGTTTTCTATTGGCAGCTAATGAAAACACCTGGTAGCCGCCACTATCAGTGAGAATAGGCTTTTGCCAGCTATTAAATCTGTGTAAACCACCAGCCTGTTCTATTATATCAATACCTGGCCTTAAATATAAATGGTAGGTATTTCCTAATATAATTTCAGCTTTTATTTCCTCGTTCAGCTGCTTTTGTGTTACCGCTTTTACACTGCCCACTGTCCCCACAGGCATAAAAATCGGGGTCTCGATCACTCCGTGGTCTGTGGTGATGGTGCCTGCCCGGGCTTGAGATGAGTTGTCTTTTGCTAAGAGTTCAAATTCCATGTTCCCAAAAGGGTAGAAGATTGTTTATTTTGCGAAAGTGTTTGTACCTGTTTTGTTTTGGATATTCATCCTATCTGTCATTATTCAATGCGGATATGTTATCTATTTCTTTATGCGAATCTTTTCCTTACCAGGAAAAGAAACTGCAATTGCAAAAAAACATCCAGTATCTATTATAATCTGCGCAAAGAACGAAGCCCAAAACCTGAAACAAAACCTTCCGGCAATTTTGGCGCAAAGATACACGAATGAAGCTGGGAAACCTTTATTTGAAGTTATTGTAGTAAACGATGCCTCTTATGATGATACAGAACAGGTGTTAAGAGCGTTGGAAATGCAATATGATAACCTTTGGGATGTAACAATTTCCCCCGATGCCGAAAGGACTTTGAAGGGTAAAAAGTTTGCTCTTAGCAAAGGAATTGCACATTCAGGTTATGACCGATTGTTATTGATTGATGCGGATTGTAAGCCTTCAAGTGATGAATGGCTGGGGCACATGATACAGCCTTTAGGAAATGGAAAAGAAATAGTGGCGGGATACGGGGGGTATTATACAAATAAAGGATTGCTTAATGCGTTTATTCGCTGGGAAACTATACATACATTTTTACAATACAGCACATATGCCTTAGCTGGGAAACCCTATATGGCCGTAGGTAGAAATATGGCTTGCACAAAGGAGGTCAT
Organism: Flavipsychrobacter sp.; assembly: GCA_035606335.1. Lineage (GTDB taxonomy): Bacteria > Bacteroidota > Bacteroidia > Chitinophagales > Chitinophagaceae > DATNFP01. The sequence goes on from DATNFP010000158.1 coordinate 17,750, forward strand.
ATTAAAAGCTCAACAATCAGAGATTTGGAACGCTTTACCATCGGGCGATGATGATCTATTAGTAAATATTGTTGCGAATGGAGAGAATATGGCTATAGTTAGCGATAAGAAAGCTTTTACCTATTCCACCGCAAAAACCACATGGAAAGAATGGATGGCACAGAAGCAAAGACATTTATCAACCGGGAAATATTATAAGGAAAGCACAAAAGCATTGCTGGGAGTGTATGGATTGTCGCATACTATTATGTGGTTGCTGTTTTTTGTATTGTTATTTACAAATAACCAGGATATTGCATTATATGCCATGCTTATAAGATGTTTTATATACTGGGGAATATGGACAGTAGCTGCAAATAAATTAAATGAGAAAAAAATAATAATCTTTTTCCCGCTATTCGATATAGGGTGGCTGATATATAACTTTGTCTTCTCTCCTTATATCATTTGGAAAAATAAAAAACAGTGGAAATAATTCTGAAATACTTTGCTGATTTTACTGAAACACAGCTACAACAATTCAGGCAATTAGAATATCTGTATAAAGAATGGAATGAAAAGATAAATGTCATTTCTCGAAAAGATATTGATTCCCTCTATGAAAAACATATACTTCATTCACTGGCGATAGCTGTGCTATGCAATTTCGATAATGGTGCCCAGGTGGTAGACATTGGTACAGGTGGTGGTTTCCCAGGAATACCATTAGCTATATACTCTCCTGAAGTAGAGTTTTTGCTGACTGATAGCATTGGGAAAAAGATAAAAGTAGTAGAAGAAGTAATAAACGCTACAGGGCTAAAGAATGTGAAGACAGTACACTCACGAGTGGAGGATATAAAGGGCAGAACATTTGATTTTGCAGTGTCAAGAGCTGTAGCGCCATTGGGTGAACTCTGGAAATGGGCGAGTCCAATGCTGAAAAAAGGTCAAAAAAGTGAAGAATTGCCAAATGGATTAATATGTTTGAAAGGTGGTGATCTTGCTAAAGAAATAAAAGAATCAGGGCTGAAAGCACAGGCGTGGAGCGTTCACGATATATTTCCTGAACCTGCGTTTGAAGAAAAATATGCTATATATGTGCCGAAATAAGGAGTCACACGTAACTCTAAAAACAATTCTTATTTTTGCAGCCTCAAAAACAGATAATCTAAAAAATTATGGGTCGGATATTTGAAGTACGTAAATCCAAGATGTTTGCCCGCTACGACCGGATGGCAAAACAATTTACGCGAGTAGGTAAAGAAATAGCTATAGCTGTTAAGAAAGGCGGCCCCGATCCTAATATTAACCCAATGCTTCGCCGTATCATGCAGAATGCGAAGTCGCTGAATATGCCCAAAGAACGTATTGAAGGGGCTATTAAAAATGCATTAGGAAAAGATACAAGCAACTATGATGAGGTATTATATGAAGGATATGCACCGCATGGAATAGCACTGTTAGTAGAAACTGCGACCGATAATACAACCCGCACTGTTGCTAATGTGCGTTCATACTTTAATAAAGGGAACGGCAGCCTTGGCAATAGTGGTTCTGTCGGATTTTTATTCAAGCATAGTGGTGTATTTAAATTAAAGCCCGAGGGAATAAACCCGGAAGAGCTTGAGTTTGAATTAATAGATGCAGGTTTAGAAGAAATGGGAGAGGATAGCGAAGGCAATGTTATTCTACGAAGCGATTTCACTGATTTTGGTAATATGCAAAAAGCATTGGAAGAAAAAGGTATTATCCCCATATCATCAGAACTGGAATGGATACCTCTAAATACCGTAGAGATAAGCGAGCAGGATGCAGAAGACGTATTCAAGCTTATAGAGCGCCTTGAAGAAGATGATGATGTGCAGAGAGTATTCCATAACATGGCATAAGTAAATAATTAATTCATCAAAAAGCGATGCAATAGTGTGTCGCTTTTTTATTGTACGTTTATCGCATGAAATCTGTTCGTTCACTGCCCTTACTTATCGGTCGGAAGCCCATAATGGAAGCCTTACAGCAAGGTACCGGCATTGAAAAAATATTTTTATTAAGAACAGCCATTGGGCCTGAAATAAATACAATAAAGCATCTGGCAAAAGAACACAATATACCTATTAGCCAGGTACCGGTAGAAAAATTGCAGAGCCTAACCAAAGCTCAGCATCAGGGAGTTGTGGCATGGACAAGTTTATTACAATATATAGATCTGCAGAACGCAATTTCTCATGTAGTAGAGCAGGGGAAAGTACCTCTGTTCATATTACTGGATGGAATAACTGATGTGCGCAATGTTGGTGCTATGGCACGCAGCGCCCTTTGCTGTGGGGCGCAGGGGATTATTTTACCTACTTCTCATGCTGCTTCTTTAACGGAAGAGGCTATCAAGACATCTGCCGGGGCATTGAGGAAAATTCTTTTGTGCAGGATACCATCAGTGCAGCAGGCAATAGATGTATTGCGGTTAAATGGGATACAGGTATTGGGTACACAAATGAAAGGTAGTGTTCCGGTATATGAAAGTGACCTCACTTTACCATCAGCTATAGTAATGGGCGCAGAAGATACTGGTATAAGTAAAGATGTTTTAAAACGCGCTGACCAGCTAATAAAAATACCGATGGTCACCAACTTCGATTCATTAAATGTTTCGGTCGCTACAGGTATGATATTGTATGAAGCACTCCGCCAACGACTCACAATAGGGAAATAACTTTTTTTTGTTTTATTCATTTCCGTTTCTATACATTTGCACTCACAGAGGTTTCCTGAACAAGTAGGGAACGAAAAGGGAATCAGGTGAAAATCCTGGACATTACCCGATGCTGTAAGCTTCATAAGATCCTTTTGTTACAACATTGCCACTGTCTTAAAAGATGGGAAGGCCACAAAAGGTGAAGCGAGTCAGAAGACCTGCCTTTGTAAATATTTCTTATCGCTGCTTTCGGGAATAAAAGCACAGTAAGCAACAAGCCTGTCTTGGGTATTGTTACTATCTGAAATTTTTCCGTAGCTGCATAAGCAAATTGGTTTAACATTTTTAAACATAAAATTGCTATGCGCAGACTTTTACTTTCATTCATTACTGCCTCACTAACAATGGCAGCTTCCGCTCAAACAGTAGCCACGTTTGATGATTTGACCTTATCAAAGGCTGATACCTTTTACGTCAATTACAGCTCTCCCGGAAACGATGTAGGTTTTAATGATGGCTTGGCACATTTCCCTTGCGTTTACGATACCTCTGGCGGTTATTCTTTCTGGAGCAGCGGGTTTGTTTATTCGAATATGACAGACAGTGTGACCAGCGGTTTTGGTAACGAATATTCTGCAAAAACAGCTAAAGGATATAATAATTCAAATAATTATGTAGTGCTATATGGAGTACAAAGTATTTTGCCTTTGAGAGGTGCTGCTATAGGAAAGCGTGTATCCGGATTTTATATCACCAATAGCACTTATGCTTTTAATAGCATGCGTGATGGGGACATGTTTGCAAAGAAATTTAGTGATTCAGATTGGTTTAAGCTGACAATTAAAGGATATAACGCAGGTGCTTTAACTACCGACAGTGTAGATTTTTACCTTGCTGATTTCCGTTCTCCTAATAAAGCAGAACATTATATTGTAAATACATGGAAGTGGGTTAATTTATTGCCATTAGGAAATGTAGATAGCTTACAGTTTACATTAAGCTCTACTGATACGGGCATGTATGGTATTAATACGCCCACATATTTTTGTATAGATAACTTCACTACTAATGAAACAGGACTTGCTGTAAACAATGTTTCTGAAAACACAACAGTAAAAGTATATCCTAATCCTGCGACCGATTATTTATACATAGAGCAACAAGCTGGTTTACTGCAACACATTAGTATTTTTGACGCTGCCGGACGAATGATTGGCGCTTTCGAATCAGGCAATGAGCTGATAAAAATAAATACTTCGTCATTTGCCCCGGGTTTATATTTGTTGCAATTATCAACAGGCGGTCAACAAGCAAATGTTCGGTTTGTAAAACAATAGTCATGAGGCGAGCGCTATTTGTTTATACGTTATTCTTTTCAGCATTTGGTGCTAAGGCGCAATATGCACCACAGGCAGGCTTGATAGGTTCTGATGCTATCAGCAGAACCAGCAGCCTGTTTGTTGGGTGGGCAAATAAATGCACTGTACATCGTGGCTATATGAATATTGCAGATACTTCATTAGGTTATGCTTCGTCGGGTGATAGTAGTTTAGCAGTCGGACCTGCAGATGGCTATGTAGTAAGTTTGGGTGATAGCGGTATTGCAGTACTCACTTTCTCTAATCCTATTTATAATGGCCCTGGTGCTGATTTTGCTGTATTTGAGAACGGATTTGCGAACCCTGCTGATTCTGAGTTGGCCTATCTCGAACTAGGTTTTGTTGAGGTCAGTTCAGACGGAGTTCATTATTTTCGCTTTCCTGCCACTTCACTCACGCAGGATACTTTGCAGGTATCAAATGCTACATACATGGACGCAAGGTCTCTCCATAACCTTGCAGGCAAATATATTGAGGGGTATGGCACACCATTCGATCTGGAAGAATTGTCTGGAACACCCGGATTGGATATTGATAACATTACGCATGTCCGTATAGTAGATGTAATAGGCTCCATTGGAGAACATGCCTCACTTGATAGTACTGGCAGAAAAGTAAATGATCCATATCCCACGCCATTTCCATCATGTGGTTTTGATCTCGACGCTGTTGGAGCGATTCATCTTAAAACTACTGCAGTTAATTCAATAGTCGATAACGTTGGAATTACAGTATATCCTAATCCAACTACTGATAAGATATTATTATCTGTAAATGATTTATATAAAAATGGAATAACTGCAGTGTTAACCGATATGACAGGAAAAATTCTGCAACGAATGAATTTGACACAAAAGAATAATGAAATATTAGTAAGTCAATATCAGAGCGGAGTATATTTTATTATACTACAAGACACAAATGACAATAGATGGGTGGAAAGAATTACAAAATTATAGCATTGATATGTTATTGTGCACTGTGGTTTGTTGCTTGCAAAAAAGATAAACCTGTAAGCACAAATACTTCTTTGCCTGTTTCAGGAGCTTCTGAGAATACATATATAGTTTGTGAGGGAGCTTTAGGTAATGGCAATGCATCATTAAGTTTATATAGCCCGGCTACAGGCACCGTTTACCCGGATATTTATCAAACAGTAAATCATCAGTCATTAGGTGATGTGTTTGAGAGTATGATACGCATTGATAGCCGCCTGTTTCTTTGTGTTAATAATTCTGATAAGGTTGTAGTTATCGATGATAAGGATTGGAAACTTGCAGGTATAATAAATATAAAACAGCCAAGATATATTTTGCCGGTAAGTAGCACAAAAGCTTATGTGTCTACTTTATTTAGCAATACACTTTATGTAATTGATCCGCAAACCTTACAGGTGACAGGAAGCATCAATATGCCCAACCAAAACCCGGAAGGTATGTTGTTGGATGGCGAAAATGCTTTTGTCTGTACATGGGATACTGCTGGCAACTCTGTATATGAAATAAACACAGCTAACGACCAGGTGACAAAAAAAATAAAGGTTGCCGGCTATGCCCCCCAGGAAATATTAATGGATAAGGAACAAAAGTTATGGGTATTATCAGGAGACCAGACCGAAGGCAAAACTTGTGCATTATCACGGGTAGATCCATCTACTGGAAGCATTATCCAATCATACCAATTTCCAGTAAATGCAGACCCCGTACGACCTGCATTTAATAATGCAAAAGATACACTCTACATAATAGAGGCAAATCAAAATGGTGGAACTGAAAATAACGGTATTTATCGTATGTCTATTAATGATACTGCATTGCCTAAAGCTCCGTTTGTATCTGCTGCGAAATACCAATATTTTTGGGCATTAGGTATTGACCCAAAAACAGGATATATATATGTGGGCGATCCAATGGGTTTCGTCCAGCAGGGAAGCGTTTATATTTACAGGCAGGATGGCACTTTAGTCAATCAATTTAAAGTCGGTTTAGGGCCGGGCCATTTTTATTTCGACTAATAGTTTGAAATGTTAATAAATCCAGTCAGCATGATAAATCGGGTAGCATTACAAATAGTAATGCTATTCTGCTTTATTACCAATGCGTTTGGCCAACAAGCTGTTGACACATTAAAAGAAGTGAAAGTACATGGGAGTAGAACACGCAATATCTCAAATAGTGAAAAGCTCACGATCTTTTCTCCGGGTCAGAAAATAAAAACAATAGATAGCACTACATTGCAGCAATATCAGTTGCAAAGCTTAGCCAACCTTTTATCGCAGCAGGTGCCTGTGTTTATCAAGTCCTACGGTTTTAATAGTCTTGCAACACTTAATTTCAGAGGATCTTCCGCAGCGCAATCCGAAGTGCTGTGGAATGGCGTGCCAATTAATAATGCAGCTTTGGGCATAGCAGATGTCTCTATTCTTCCTGTCTTTTTAATTAATAAGGTGAATATTGTCTATGGTAGTTCTTCTGCTTTATGGGGTAGTGGAAATGTAGGTGGTGCATTATTGTTAGAAAACAATGAACCTGTATTTGACACAGGAATAAAAAAGACATTTTCCATTTCTGGAGGAATTGGTAGTTATAGTCAATATATGGGAGGCATTCAAACAAGCTATAGCAGTAAACGATGGTACTTTTCTGTAAATGCCTTTTTACAGCAATCCCTGAATAATTTCCATTATACTACCTCATCTGGCGCAGAAGCTCAAATGCCAAATTCAAGGCTACAGGGTGTCGGTGGCATTTTTCAAAGCGCTTATCAAATAGATAAACATAATGTAATCAACCTGTTTGCATGGTACCAGCAATATTATCGGGAGATACCACCTGCTTTATTTGAAACTGCATCCGTAAAAAATCAAAAGGACGGGTCGCTGCGGTTTTTGTTAAGCTGGAACAAAGAAAAATTTAAAAATAATTGGTATGCCAAGAGTTCTTTTATCAGAGATTTTATGCATTATCAGGATAGCTCAGTGCTCTTGAACAGTGAGAATATTACGTACCAATACTATCAGGAAGTAGGATGGAAAAGAAAAATCGGTGATGATGGTCAATTGCTGGTATTTGCTCCATTGCAAATATCCTGGATAAATCTTCAGTCTTTAAATGAAACCAAGCAGCAGATAAAATCTGCTTTGGCTGCAGCATACGAAATACATTTATTCCATAGCAAACTGAATATAGCTGTAAATGCCCGTGAAGAAAATATAAATGACAATAATGTTTTTTTGCCGGGTGTGAATGCTGCTTATACATTAACAGAATGGCTTTCTTTAAGAGGTAATATTCAACGAACTTATAGAGCGCCAACTTTGGATGAATTATATTATGTACCCGGGGGCAATCCGGATCTAAGATCAGAACATGGATGGAACGAAGATGCAGGGTACACTATTAGGTTGCCAATCGGAGACAAACTCTTTTTATATCATGATCTATCGGTTTTTAATAGAGATATAAAAAACTGGATCATTTGGTTTGGTGGCGCTATTTGGACACCGCATAACATAGCAGTTGTAAACAGTAGAGGAATTGAAACTGAAAATAGCTTACAGTGGCAATCTGGCAAATGGAAACTGCATCTTGGTGTCAATACATCTTATGTTTTAGCTACCACACAATCAAGTTATATTGTAAATGATGGGAGCATTGGTAAGCAAATTCCGTATACACCAAGATATAGTGGTCAGCTAAATGTTGGGTTTTCCTTTTCAAATCTACTTTTTAATTACAATCATACTTATACAGGTTATCGTTTTATTACTACTGATGAATCTGAATATCTTGATCCATACCAAACAGGCAATCTTCAATTACAATATAATTGTTATATCGCGCACCATAATGTGCAAATAATCGCACAGTGTAATAATGTCTGGAACCAGCATTATGAAGTAGTGGCTTTCCGGCCAATGCCAGGTATTAATTGGCTTATTGGGTTAAAATTCAACTTACTGCAATAGTATTTATTTACCCACGTCTCAGTGGAGTCGCCCGATAGATTCATTACATTAAACGCAAAAATATTTGAACAAACTGTCTACTGTAAAAGTTGCTCTTAATGTTTATGCTTCAATATCAATTTGATTTAAACGAATTAATATACAAGGTATAGCGTTATTTTTTCAATGTGATCAGATGCTGGCAAATAATGAACGGCCCATGTATCAGGTTGTATATTTTTAGGGCAAAATGAAGATAAATCATCTACTAATTTATCTAAAATGTTGTTTGTCCTGTGTTGTTGACGATTGATCCAATATCTAACTTCTGTTACATGATTGTCAGGGGCAAATTCATAAACAAAGTATAGGTGTACAGGGCAATATTTTTTTGTAAAATATTCAATACGCTGCAACGAGGATGGTAATTGGTCTTTTAATATACTGGTGACATCAAAAGGTATTTTTTTAGGATAATTTAATAGATCTTTTGTCTCAAAATTGGTAGTCATCCATTCATAAATTAATTGTAAAGGCTCCAGGCCTAGCTGACCTGCTACGATGGCTTTCTCCATATAAGGGAAATAAAATGAGTGATGCGCATGATCATGGATGGCTATTATGGCAGCGTATAAGGAGCCATTGGAAAGCGTAGGCCATCCATTTTTTTGAACATAATTGTATAAATAGTTAAAATGTGCTGAGTCAGTGGCAATCATTTTGTTATTCAATATTTGGAAAGTGATGCTGTCGGCGCATTTATCCAGACGCTTCCTAGTCAGTTGATCTTCCTCTGCCATCGCTTTGAATTTTTTATAAGATGGCGATTTTGGACTATTTAATGCTTTTGCGTAAATATTGCGATAATCCTTTTTAGCCTGCAAAGTCAAATGGAATTTTCGTTCATTTATAATTGTCTCTATTGGTGTTGGTTCCCCTAATCCCGAGATAAAATAATAGGGGTCAATTTTCAGCATATTAATGCTTGCATTCACGCTATCATTCTTTATAGAAAAGCTGTCAGTCAAGTGTACATAACCAAATGTAGATTTTGCTATTCCGATCTCAAGTTGGTTTATTTCTTCAGTTGTTAGTGTATCATAGTTATGATGCAAACCCTGAGCATTTGAAATGAAGAATGTAAGAGTAAAAAAGAGGGATAAGGTTATCTTATAAAGCATGATCACATGTATTTCATGATCTGGTTATATAAAGATAAAAAAAGAAATAAATATCATACGCTTACTGGTTTAAGTGTTCCGTGTTTTACCTAATCTGCTTCATTATATATATGTAAAATATGTAACTAAATTTACAACGATGCAAGATATAAGTGTTTGCATAGCGCACTTAAATCAAAAATAAAAGTAGAACTCTGTTCGGCAATTTATATTTTGAAGCATTTACTTTCACTTTTTTAAAACACGTATAACCCTAACAGCAAGCTATTTTTTGCAGTGGATTACAAACATTTTTTACTCCATTTTTATGCACCTCGATTTTTTGGTTCTTTGTGTAGGACAAAAGAACAACACCAAACAATTTTTTATCATTATCGCAAAACTGTATAGTCATTATACAGAAACAGCATAACCATAAAAATCCAATTTTCCCACCAGAAAAATCCTACAAAACTTTGTGATAAAATAGATCACAATGAAAAAACAACAAGCCCGCAACCTCTATTTCCAGGCAGACCTCACCCAAACCCGCATCGCAGAGCTCCTCGACGTAGACCGTAAAACAATTTATCTGTGGATCAAAGAAGGCCGCTGGGCAGAAATAAAAAAGTCAGCCCGGCACACACCATCCATCCTTGCCGAACAATACTACAGCCAATTATTGGCAATAAATGAAATGATAGCGGCCAGGGAAGAACAACCATATCCTACACCACAGGAAGCAGATACAATAAGGAAGCTCACCCTCACCATAAAGCACATCAAAGATGGTCAAACAGTAGGTGAAACAGTAGAAGTATTAATGAACTTCATCCACCAGCTTACCAAAACCGATCTCGATCTCGCCAAACAGATCCTCCCTCATGCAGATAAATACATAAAAGATTATAATAATATACCTATCATAAAGCCTGAAGAAAAAGTAGAGACAAGAGAAGCAGAGGAAAAAATGGAAATGGAAGAACTAGAAGCAACAGAAAAGAAATTATTAGAAGAACTCCCACAACCCGAACCCCCACAACAAACTCCCGACTCACAAAACATTGAACCGCCCACCATTGTCGAATTGCCAAATTATCAAATTGCCGAATTATCCCAAACGGGGTATAAATGGGCAACGAACGAGCAACCCGTCTTCACCATGCAGGAAGCCCTTACCCGCTACCGGGGCGGTGATTGGAGCGACAATACATGGTTGCAATTCCTCAAATGGCATTCTCAGCAAAACGGGAAAAATATCCATAACATTTAACAGTAATCTATCCTTGAATTTTATATAATTATATTGCTTTCATCAAATAATTTGTTAATTTAGAAAAAAGCTGATAGGCCGACCCAACTGTTTAAAAATAGATTCGGTCTATAGTTATGGTTCAACTTTATTAATAACCCCGTTACTTGCCTATAGCATTGGCATATACAGTACCTGGTCAAACCAGCGAGTTGGAAGAGCTTATCCAAGGGTGTATTCGTAATGAAAGAAGCGCCCAGGAGAGATTGTATAAATTGTTTTATCCGAAGATGATGGCAATGGTGCGGAGATATATAGACCATAATATGCAGGCCGAAGAGGTGCTGAATAATGGATATTTAAGAGCGTTTCAGAAGATACAGCAATATACATTTCAAGGTTCTTTCGAAGGCTGGCTACGGAAAATAGTATTCCACGCAGTATCAGACTACGTGAAACAGAATATTCGTTATTCTGAAAAGGTTGTATTGGTTGAAAAAGATCAGTTTGTTCACAAAGACCATGCTGATCGTCTTTATTACAACCAACTGCTACAATTAGTACAAACCTTGCCGGATGCGACACGAGCGGTTTTTAATATGTATGTTCTGGAAGGGTTTTCACATAAAGAAATAAGTAAAATGTTGAATATTAGTGAGGGGACATCGAAATGGCATTTATCGGAAGGCAGACGGTTATTAAAAGACAAAATTGAAAAGTTACAATTACATATTAATAAATAAAATTTTATCCTAATGGATAAAAACATGATAAACATAGATGACCTGTTCAGACAGCGCTTAGGAGGCGGTGAAGAAGAAGAGCAGTCTGGAGCATGGTTAAACATGCGGGAATTGTTGGATCGGGAGATACCAACAAAAATAGCTGGTGGAATGAACTGGCGTCGTATGTTAAGTTATACCGCTGGGTTGGTTTTACTGGCCGGAGTAAGTCTTGGTGGCTACGAATTATCTTCATCCACGAGGAATCTTGGTGGCTCAGATCACAGTGTAATGGTAGCAAAGGCTGCGAATGCAGATAATAACACGTCTAACCCTTCTAATTCTAATATTTCGGCTGTAAATAAAGTTAACGATAGCAAAAGCCTTCCGAACAACTCAAATTCTGGATCAAATAATTCCGGGGCAAACTCCAATCCCGATAATTCAAATACGTTGGCATTAACAGCTGTAAATAATAATGCTAAACGTTCTCAATCATTAAATAAAAGTAATAGCTCCAAAGTAGGTTTATCAAAAAGTAGCAATTCGACTGAAACTGTTACTGCGAAAACAGGTAGTTCAAATTTGCAACATATTGATAATAAAGAAGTAGCAAGTGCTAATTCAACTGGAAAATTAATTTCAAACAATAATTCTCATATAAACAATTCTCATTCTAATAACTCAAATAGTAGCGCCTATAATAGTAGTTTGACAAACGTAAATAATTCAACTGCAAAGGTTGCTCACAAACAGGTAGCTCATAAGTCTCATGCTACTGGGAATACTGACAACATAGTAGCAAGCGCAAATAAGACAAAGGTATCTGCTTATAAAAAGGCAATTCACAAATCCCAAGCTGCTAAAAGTAGCAGCGTGAGCAATTCTGATAATACATCAATAAGTGTGGCTGATAACGCTCATAAAAAACTAAATAAGAGAGGAAATAGGAACATGGGAAAATCAGGCAACAATGGTAACTCGGATGAAAATACATTTGCGTCATCTGTTGGAGCTAATAATGTTACTGGTCATAATGACAATGGTAAAGCATCATCAACTGGATTGGGTAATTCTATCCTGAAAGACAGTATAATGAAAATAGATATCATTCAGCATTATGTTGCTCATACTGGTTACTATATGGATACGGTTGGCATCAGTAAGATTCCTGAATATAAAATGGAAGTTGCGGTAGCTAATGTTGGAGAACAAACAAATGGCTTGAGTCAAAGTGGAACATCAGCACTACAATCTGGCGAAAGAGTGTCAGGTAGTCCCGGTAGACAAATAGCTTCTGGATCTAACGAAAGCTCAACTGGCTCTGGACAGAAAAATAATGAAGTCGGTAGCAATTCTGGTAGTGCGGGTACTACTAGTAACAATTCTGGTAATACGGGTAGTAGTAATAATTCTGGTAGTGCAGGTACTAGTTCTGGCAATAGTAATGGGTCTTCTTCTGGTAATAAAGCAAGTCACAGAAGGGATAGTCGCTGGACATTAGCCAATTTTAATGAGTCTCTTCAAAACCTGAAATATAACCTGGGACATGTACAATTTGCTTCAGGTATGCTGGGCGGTATCAATGCAACGTTTTTTGGTTCCAGTACTACAGCAGGTTTCCAATTGGGCATGATGGGTAATTTTGTATTTAACGAACATTGGAGTGTGCTTACTGAATTGAAATATTTCCAACGCTTTAATAATGGCGTTCTTAATGATAATTATTCCAAATACGATGTGATAGATAGTGCCAAGAGTAATGGAGCAGTTACTTCCTATGTCTTGCAAAAAGATTCGGTACAGCATTACTACAACTATTCTACATTGCATAGTCTGGAGCTGCCTATATCTGTTACATACACTAAGGATAAATTCAATATATTCTTTGGTGGTAGCTTGATATATAATTTCACAATTAATGCAGTAACATACGATCAAAGCAATGTGCAGTCAAGGGAAACATATTCTAACAATAGCTACACACAAAGCTTGATAGCCAGTAAGGGACCACAAGTAAGTCTTAGTGACTTTAATTCGAGGTTTGGTTTGGGCTATCTGTTTGGTGTATCCTACAATTTCACTCCGGCAGTTCGTCTTGATTTAAGGTTGACACAGGAAGTTTGGAATAATGCCAAGACCGATGGTGCCAAACAGATATCAAACGATCTGTATAAAAATCCATCTGCACAGATATCAATTGGTTACTTCTTCAATCAGTCTAAGAAGCATTAATTGTTACCCATTGCAGCCTGTTTCATTTGGTGAGTCATTTCTGCCCCAAAGAAACGCTCTATCATCTTTTCAAACAGATATATGAGGGGAGTAAGTACAATAGCCATGGTAAACTTGTAAGTATAGTTTACAAGACCTATTGCCAGTATTCGTTGATATGACCAGCCTTTGCCAAGTCCAAAAGCTATAAAAAGCACAATAAAACTATCTACCAGCTGTGATACTAATGTAGAACCAGTAGATCTCAACCATACTTTTTTCTCCCCCGTTATCTTTTTTATTTTATGGAAGATCCATACATCTGTTACTTGGCTTACTAAAAATGCTATAAGGCTACCAACAATGATCCACATTCCCTGTCCGAAAATGCTGCTAAATGCTGCTTGCATATCTGGTATGCCATCCGCTTTTTGGCTAGTAACCCAAAACGCTTGGTCCGCAGGCATTTTGATGGCAAAATAAAACATAAGAAATGCATAGCTGATAAGTATTACAGCAATATAAGAGATGCGCTTTATTGCTTTCGGACCATAATATTCATTTACAACATCTGTTAACACGAACTCCAGTGGCCATAATAAAACACCACACGTCAGTGTAAAAGTGAGGTTCTTTTCTCCAAGCAGTGAGAATGGGTGGGGGGTAATGGAAAAAACGCGCTCAAGGGAAAAAAGTTTACCGCCAATACATTCTGCTATCAGGGCGTTGGCAACCATGAAGGAACATAAAAAAACAAAAAGGCGGGTAGGCTTATCATTTAATATTTTATGAATCATACGGTTGCAAAGGTGTAAAACTACTTTCGTATAATGAAATAGTTGTTTCCCAAGCGATCTATTAAATTGCTATATCTGTTTAGGGTATTTGTTATCTATTGCGCACCAGGTATGGGAAGCGGAGTAGGTACCGGCACATCTGCAGCATTACTATTTGGATCTGCTGGATATAATTTCATATACCTCGGATAATCTAATTCCGGGTGCAAGTCAAGACTCAATCCCTTTAATATCTGGACACGTGATTTGCTCAGATCTATCTTGCTCATATAGGGTGGCACAGCGGGTGTAAATGTCCATTTATTATTATTCCAAAATACATACCCTCCTCTGTTAGGATCATAAAAAGAATAATAGTCTGGAAAATATACATGGGCATCCATATTATAGCCCTTGGCTTTAGCCCATACAGGCGGTGTTTTATGATGCTTACTATGCCTGCTATGTACGGCGTTGGTTTGAGCATAGCTACTACCAGTCGATAATGTAAATACAGTTGCAAACAGGATAGTCAGAGTTCTAAAGTTCATGATGTGTTGTTTATTATTTACAGTATAATACTATGCCATTGTTGCTATATTTTCATTTACCTCTTAAATAAAGTTAATCATAAGATTATGAATATAGAATTACATAAATTATATTTATGTTATAACTAAAACTGTCTATGAAAAAAGTATTTAAATTTTTAGGCATCCTCATTTTAGTAGTTGTATTATTAGCTATAGCTGGTATTGGCTATGTAGTTTACTTTCTACCAAATGTTGGTAAAGCTCAGGATATAAAAGTTGTTGCTACTCCCGAGCGGGTAAAACGTGGTGAATACTTGGCAACTTCGGTAGCGGTATGTATAGATTGCCATTCTCAAAGAGACTGGACACAATATGCTGGCCCTTATATAAAGGGCACTGAAGGGTGCGGCGGTGAGATGTTTGACCAAAAATTGGGCTTTCCGGGCGTTTTTTATGCGAGGAATATTACCCCTTATCACTTAAGTAACTGGACAGATGGTGAGATATTCAGGGCAATTACAACAGGTGTAAGTAAGGATGGACATGCTTTATTTCCTATTATGCCTTACCACTATTATGGTCAGCTTGATACAGAAGATCTTTATTCAATCATTGCTTATGTAAGATCATTACCAGCAATAAATAATGATGTAAAACCATCTAATCCCGATTTCCCATTTAGCCTTATTATTCATACCATACCGACCAAAGCTAGTTTTCACTCAAAGCCTTCACCAAACGATAGCGTAGCTTATGGGAAATACCTGGTAACAATGGCCGGGTGTGTAGAGTGCCATACGCCCGCAAAGCAAGGGCAAATAATACCAGGCTTCGAGTTTAGCGGAGGCCGTGAGTTTGTATTGCCATGGGGTACAATACGTACTGCTAATATAACACCGGATAGTAATACCGGAATAGGTGCATGGGGCAGAAATCAATTTGTATCACGATTCAAAATGTATCAAGATCCTAATTATCATTCTCCTAAATTGGGGGGCACTGATTTTAATACTATAATGCCGTGGATGATGTATAGCAGAATGACGGAAAGTGACCTTGCATCTATATATAAATACCTAAGAACTCTAAAACCTGCAAATCATCTTATAAACAAGTTTACGCCAAAGAGCTAATTATTATAATTACATTATGTGTGCCTCATTCACTTTGTGGATGAGGCATTTTATTTATTGAATTCCTACGACGCTAATAGTAACAACAGGCTGGCACGGTCTTTTATAAATTGTTAAATGAAGAAAGCTTTGGTTATTAAAAAGATTGGATATGTACAAGAAGAATTTAGCATATTTAGTAATGGTCAGTCTCAAGTATTTTTTTAATATGGACCATGAATTAGTAACACAGATGTTTATGATAATGTTATTAGGCTTGAGTAATAGCAAATGTTTAATACAGATTATTGCTGACAATGTTAATTCATTGGTACATCGTTTGAAAGGACACATCATGGTATTGACCGGGCATTTAATAAATAATCAATTGAGAAGTGAGGAAATTAAAAGATACACTATAACATTAGATGTGCCATTCAAAAATGAACCAAAACAAAGGAACCGCTTTGACTGGCATTTTTGATTTGAATATTGTTAAGATGCCATTGCTTAAGGCATGAATTTTTTAAGATAACAATAAAACTGGGCTTATGCGTATAAAGGTTCTATTAATCGGTGACAACCCGGTAGGCTTATTGCCGGATTTTACGTTGCTAAAAGAAAAGAATTTTCTCGTATATACCTGCTACAATGAGCTAAATATTAGCGAAATGATGCAGGAATTGCAACCTGATGTCATTTTTATAGATGTCGCCGATCCTGATTTATTTACAGGCATTTATAATGATCTCTCGTCCAACGACACATATTCTAATGTCCCTATTATCTTCACGCTTGAAGAAGATGAAATATACCTGGTGAACAAAAAAAGAACTGTTTTTAAAGAAAACAGGGAACTGCTGACTGATAATATTGTAAGTGCTATAAAATTAGCCTTGCGTAGCAGTAAAGTGGCTCATCATAAAGATCATATCAATACAAAGGTTCAGCTCTTAAATCATACTTTTCATTACGCAAAAGCGTAATTTTAGGTGAAATAATAAGAATGAAGTTTTCCATTTTGTTTATAGTATTCTTTACATTATCGTATTGTACACTCGCGCAAAATTATAATCCTGATAAACTGTCATTTCCAAATTTTCAAAAAACAGTTGTTGATAAACAAAAACCTGTGGTGCTTATCAATGATCAATCTATATTACAACAGCCTGTGTCTCAGGATTTTTATGCAAAACACTTGACATTTTTCTGTCGCCAGGAGCTAAAAATGCAACAGGTGCATATCCCTTTGCAAATTAGAGTAGGCAGTATAGATAACAGCAATTATCTGGAACAAAAGCCCGGATGTAAAAATCTAATCAAATAGGTTTTAATGATTTCTTTCTCCCTTTTAATTAGAGGAGCCTAATTGTTTCAGCATTTTGCCGTGTTGCCAAAGGGCATGAACAAACGTTGGCTGTACCTGGTAAGGAAGGCCATATTGGCTGGCGGCATTTTGCACTATTTGAGAGATCTTGGCGTAATGTACATGGCAAATATGCGGGAAGAGGTGATGCTCTATCTGGAAATTGAGGCCGCCCACATACCATGATAATATTTTGCTTTTGGGAGCAAAATTAGTGGTAGTGAGTAGCTGATGTACCGCCCAATTGTTTTCCATTTTATTATCCTGCACAGGCATCGGATATTCTGATGTAGGCATTACATGCGCTAACTGGAAGATGCAGGCTAATAGCAACCCTGCAATCATGTGCATTATTACAAAGCCTATGAGTAAATGATACCATGCCACGCCGGAAAACAGGAATGGCAAAATGAGTATGTAACTGAAATAAATAGCTTTAAATATCGTGAGCCTGGTAACTGCTTTTTTGAAAGTGATCTTTTCTTTACGGATAAGGTCATTAAGTTCGTAGCGCTTTAACAGCTTATAATCCCTGTGGCCGATCCACATCAGTGTCATCAGGGTGTACAGAAACCATGCGTAAAGATGTTGAAAGCGATGAACTTTTAACAGTGGCTTATGTGGCGACATCCTTAATAAAACTGTAGAATCTATATCCTCATCAAGGCCTTCTACATTCGTATAGGTATGATGCAAAATGTTGTGTTGTATCTTCCATGTGGTATCACAGCCACCGATAACATTCATCAAATTTCCCAGCAGTTTGTTTACCAGCTTATTGGAAGAATAAGAACCGTGATTGGAATCGTGCATGATACCTGTGCCAATGCCAACTAGGCCTACAGCCATTACCACCCATGAGCAATAAAATAGCAATAAATGCGCTGAAAGCAGGCCGGTCACTATAAATAAATAGGGAACAAAATACATAGAAAGCATTGCAACAGTCTTTAATTTCATTGCAATGTTGGCGTGCTCAACAATTTCATTAGTCCTGAAATACTCGTCAACTTTCTTTTTCACATTATCGTAAAAACTTTCAGAACCTCTGGGTGCAAATTTTACAATCTGCTTTTTTGTGAGCGCAAATGTGGCCAATTTTTAAAAATTTTCGTGAAGTTAAGTCTTAAGTTCCGTAAATCTGTTAAATTATAGACAATTGCTTGTTATGGTTAATCAATTGACAATTTGATGGTAATGTCAAATAAATGACAATTCAATTTTCCCGTGTATAGAAAAATTAGGTTTAAAGCGATTTTTTGGAATTTATACGTCATAAATATTTGATTATCAATTGTTTTTTATTTTTAAGCCTAAATTTTATTTCCCATTCATGCCCCATGTGTACCGCGATTTTTCCCTATTATTCTGCAACATCTCTTGATTAAGGAGATTCTTCGCTTCGCGCTCTGCTTCAGGCCCCGGCTGCTACGCTCTGAATGACAAATGATGTGAAGCATTAATACTCGTAGCTTTGATTAAGGAGATTCTTCGCTTCGCGCTCAGCTTAATCCCAGCCTACACTTTGAATGCCCCTGTGTTTTAGGCAGGTTAAAACACGAAAGGTTTTTGCCCTTAGCAAATTTAATCGTGGTTGAAACAACATATAGAAAAGTTTTCCCACAATTAACCCCGGGGATATATTACATGTGAATTCATTTAGGTAATTTTATTTATTATAGAGTAGATATAATCACCTCCTAAAATTACTTCTATGAAAAAACTTATACTATCCTTTTTGTGTTTCTTATTTTTTTGCTCTTCAACAGCATTTTCACAAACTTTTGACTGGGCGCATAATTTGAAGACCAAAGCCTGGGATAGCAAATGGTTGACATATGCAAGCAGTGTTGTAATAGATCATGGACATAATGTTCTTGTAGTTGGGAGTTACACGGATACTTTGCAAATTGATACTGTAACATATGATCTAGATGACGGTCACCAAAATGGATTTTTAGCAAAGTATGACTCATCCGGCAACCTGTTATGGGCTTGCAATTTAAATGGGGGTATAGCGCAATCAATTGCGGTAGATGCAAACAATAATATTTATGTAGCTGGCTATACCACCTGGGGATTGGGTATTTATGATTCATTTTATTTAGCAGAGAACAACAATGGGTTTCTGGTCTCCTTTGATTCCAGTGGAAAATTCAGATGGCTTACCGGAACCAACACAATAAATAGCTTTGGAGCCGCAGCGAAGGCGGTAACAGTTGACAGAAACAATAATGTAATATGGGGTGGTTGGTATACTGATTCATGTATTTTTTCAACGATAAGACTTAGGTCGGGTACTTTTGCGCAAACATTATTTATCGTAAAATATACTTCTACAGGTACTGTAATTTGGGCAAAATCAGGTGCCGGTGGTGATGTCACAAAGTCGCAAGCCTGGATAAATGGTTTGACCACAGATAGCTTGTGTAATGTGTATGCTGTCGGCCAAATATGCGCAGATGCTAAATTTGACACAACTACAATACCATTCGTAGGAGAAGGTAGTAATGCTTTTACAGCTAAATTCGATTCATCAGGAAACATAATGTGGGGGCTTACCGAACATGGCCATTCAGATTATTGGAATACCATAGATGATGCCAATAGCGTAAAGGTTGACAATAATGGGAATGTTTATGTTTGTGGTAACTTATTAGATACTTCAATTCCTAACGGCAGCTATTCATTCTATTACAAGGTGGCAGGCTATGTTGCGAAATATTCTTCAGCGGGAGCTAAAAAATGGTTACAAAAATTTGGCAATACTTATACACCTGTGGGAGCAAGCTGCCTGGTGCTGGATAAATATGATTACCCTTATATTATAGGAACCCACTCAGCTGCGACGTATATACCAGACACAATTTTGCCTAAACCTGATTCGTCAAACATATATATTGTCAAACTTGATACTGCGAAAGCCAAAGTACTGCTAGCCATTACCGCGGGAATAAATCATGCTACATATGGGAATAGCATTTCATTAGACCCATCAGGAGGCAACGGTATGGCAATTGCTGGTACGTTTTCTACTTCGACACAACTTGGTTCTATCTCTTTGTCAGTTCCTGATACTGCACTATCATCCCCTAATCCTTTTGTAGCGAGATTATCTTATGAGGCTTGCATTTTGAACTCAAATTTTGCATATACAGGAGCAGATACAATACATTTTAAATTCACAGGTGCGCTCCCAGCTGATAGCATACGGTGGAATTTTGGAGATGGTACTACATCCAACTCGATCACTCCTATGCACATTTATACGGACACTGGTATGTATCATGTATGTGTATCAGAATACGCGTCATGCGGGGATACGACTTTTTGCAGAGATATCAAGGTAACAAAACCATTGGGTTTGCAAGCGTTGTCACTATCCAATGCAATGTGGTCAGTATATCCAACTCCCGCAACTGATCATATATTCGTATCAGTAGCAAAACCCGGAACATATGATGTAATGCTTTCTGACATGACAGGACGAATATTATTAAAAGGTGTGATCATTAACTATAAATTTGAATTTAATATTAGTTCGCTATCTGCCGGAGTGTATTTTATTTCAATAAAGAATGAAAATAATGTTGAAGTAAAAAAGTTTGTGAAGGACTAAACGAATAGTATTATAAAATCTCCAGCGAATATCTTACTAAATCACCCATAGTATTACAAAGAAGAAATTTTTTATCATTATAATGATCTGCCAGTTCAGTTTTTAGTTGATTTGTTTTTTCTGGTTTTGAAATGCTGTCTTTTGACATGATGTCAAGCAGGAAGTTGAGGCGAATACGGGAAGATTTGCTGCGGCGGGCTATAAGAGTACGTTCTTCCTTTCGGTATTGCTCTACAGTTTCTGGTCTTAATTTTTCCTGTACGATCTTTACCAGTTCGTAATTTTCTTTAAAAAATTGAGGGAGGTACAAATTTTTGCGGCCTTCGTAACTTTGTTGGTCAAAATCTATAGCTCTTATGCGGAATTGCACTTCTTCAAAGTCCGGTGTTATGTCAAAGACATAATTATATGAACGCATATCACCTAATAATCTTACAAAACACCGTTCGTTGAACTTTACTAACTCTTTGGCTATGCGTACTTTATTAAATTCAGGGTTATTAAGATAGAATTGGACAAATAGATCACCAGGCACACCTGCAATGTGTTCTTCTACCAAGGTCGATAGGCTGACAAAATAATTGATACGCGAAGGGGAGAGTATATGCTCCAGCTCCAGGCCATAGATACGTGAGGCATCGGCCTGCTTTATATAAAAGTAGTCGTAATTGTCGTTGAAGTTGTTGACGATCTTAATTCGAAAAGGATTGGAGTTCCCAAATGTGCAATAGTCAACACGTTCTACATGGAGATGCTTATGCACACGACTATCACCTTCCGTCTTTAATATAGAATATATTTGTTTCAGGCCTTCATGTACTGTTTCGATCTCGTTTTGATTATATATTGCTGTTTGCCAGAGAGTATCTTTCCCTTTCTTATCATACACTGCAGTTACATCGCTAAAATGCAGCAGATCATCATACTTTACAGGAAGCTCGATCTCGCGGCTATGATTTATTAAATATTGTCTTAAATCATCACAAACACGATAGATGATCTTCTTTTTAGAAATTTTCTGTTCTGTTGGTTCCTGTCCGTGCATATTATAAATCCTCACTTTAAATGTAACTATTAAAACTATCTGAAAAAACAGACGCCGGTAAGTTTTACATTTTCTTTATCTTACTAAGGAAAGAATGCTAAACAACATTTAGGGGGAAGGCATAGCTATTATGTTTTTCCAGCCAAATTGTATATTGCAAACATAAGCGATAAATTATGATCGGGGATCTGGCATTAGGTATAGATATAGGTGGTACCGGCACGGCCTATGGTATAGTAAGCAGAGATGGGAAAATATTAGCGACAGGAGAAATGGGTACGACCGGCTATGAAACGATAGAGTTGTACATAGATGTTTTAAAAAGGCAATTAGTGCCTATGATAGAAAATGTGGGCAGGGATAGAGTAATGGGTATAGGAATAGGTGCACCGAATGCAAATTTTTTTACCGGAGAAATAGCGTTTGCACCCAACCTGCCATGGAAAGGAATAATACCACTTGCGAGACTTGTAGAAGAGGCAATGGGGCTGACAGTGACCATAACAAACGATGCTAAAGCAGCGGCGATAGGGGAAATGATGTATGGCGCAGCTAGGGGGATGAATGATTTTATATTGGTAACATTAGGCACTGGTGTAGGTAGTGGTTTTGTGGCAAATGGTCAGTTGATATATGGGCATGATGGGTTTGCGGGGGAATTAGGGCATATGATAGCTATACGCAATGGCAGGTCTTGTGGGTGTGGACGTCACGGATGCCTTGAGGCCTATGCTTCGGCAACAGGTATAGCGAGATCCGCTGAAGAATGGCTGAAAGAAAGAAACGACGAGACTATGCTAAGAAAGTATCAGGGCTCGATAACTTCCCAGTTGATATATGAAGTGGCACTACAGGGAGATGCAATGGCACTGGAGTTGTATGAATATACCGGTAAAATATTAGGGCAAACGCTTGCGGACGCAGTCGCCATAACATCGCCACAAGCAATTATTTTCTTTGGAGGATTATCAAAAGCAGGTTCACTGATAATGGAACCAGTAAAAAGGCATCTTGAAGAAAATGTTTTAAGGATATATCAAAATAAGGTAACCTTATTATATTCTGCATTGCCAGATGCTGATGCAGCTATTTTAGGAGCCAGTGCATTAGTATGGTAAGTATTCTATGAGGTATAAAAGAAGATGCCCCGCATTGCGGGGCATCTTCTTTTATACTATCCTCTTCCATTTGGTCTACCACCACCTTCAGGATGCCCTCCGCCTCCTCCCGGATGTCCTTCAGGACGTGGGGGAGCTTGCATATGAGGTGCCTGTTGAGGCATTGGTCTTGGTTGCTGTATATGTTGCGGCTGAGATTGTGGTCTGTTAAAGTTTTGCGGTTGCGGTCTTGGTTGCTGCATATGTTGCGGCTGAGATTGTGGTCTGTTAAAGTTTTGCGGTTGCGGTCTTGGTTGCTGCATATGCTGGGGTTGGGATTGTGGTCTTGGTTGCTGCATATGCTGGGGTTGGGGTTGTGGTCTTGATTGCTGGATATGCTGTGGTTGGGGTTGTGGTCTTGATTGCTGCATATGCTGTGGTTGGGGTTGTGGCCTTGATTGTTGCATATGTTGTGACTGCGATTGCGGTTGTGGTCTATTTGCCGGAGAGGGCCTGCTAATGTTTTGTTGATTAGGACGAGCATTATTAACAGGTTGCGGTCTGTTTGCATTAGGTGCCGGCCTTTGTGCTGCAGGCTGAGGTCTGCTTGTTATAACCTGGCTCTTTAGTACTTCAGGTTGCACCTGCGGACTCCTTGGATTTCTCAATGCTGTTGAAGCAGCTTTAACCATGGCGGGATTTTGTCTTTCCATTACCTGGTGAAAAGCAGGTGTTCTGCCTGTTGGGCCCTGCAATTGCCTGCTAATCGGCCGGGGCGCTCTGACTACATTCGCCGGGTGAGCGCTACTAATGGTGCTTCTGTTTACAGCAGGACGATATATGTTTACTTCATTTCTATTTATATTAGTGCTTCCGGGTCTATTCACAGCAGCAACTTTATATACCTGTACCCGCTGATGAGTTACAGCCTCTATTTGATTAGCACGAGGTCCATAACTATAGGTAACATGCGTGCTATTGTCGATATAAGTATTGTTTATAATTGTTGTCTGGCGGATATATGTATTATTATAACTGGGCCCTCTCCAATAACTATAAGGGTTTGGCCTATATAAATATTGAGGGCCTACGAATACCCACCAATTGTCGGGACAATGCCAGCCGCCGCCTATTGCAACACCTACTGACACATTGGGGCCTAATGGTGCCCATCCGCAATTACCACGACCATATCTCCAGGATACCCATGCAG
>DATNFP010000159.1:0-32100 GCA_035606335.1 Flavipsychrobacter sp.
AATTAATAGATCGGTAATTACCATACCCGGAGAAATACTACCAATCAACACAGGTTTGTTTTTACTTTCTTTGATCAGTGCATCTGTCAGGTATTTAATGGCGTATTTGGTACTACCATATAGCGCCCATCCATCCACATGCATACCATTACTTCCCAAGCCAAGCATATTATATACTGCACCAAAGCCCTGATTTAACATATTGCTCACTGCTACTTTTACCCCAAACATTTCACCTAATAAATTGCTTTCCACAATAGACTTGATTTTTCCCTCTGATTGCAACCAAAATGGCGCTTGCGGATTGCTTTGCCCGGCATTATTTATCCATATCTGCACTCTGCCGAAATTTTCTTTAGCATTATCCCATAATGACTGTATTGATTCATAGCTACTAACATCACAAACCTGTCCCCAAACATCATCCTTACTATACTTTAATTGCAGGGAATTAACAGCTTTTGATACTGAATCTTGTGAGCGGCTGCTTATTGCCACCTTGCACCCCAGCGACAAAAAGGAATCAGCAAGTCCATAGCCAATACCATGTGTGCTACCAGTTATCACAACCACTTTCATTGTAATAGGTTTAATATCAAGTTACTGATAATTACACGAAATATAATTTTTAATCCTTGAAAATTGCACTTATGGCAGCTTATTATAAATTTTACTGAAATAAATTCAGTTCATTTTCAAATAATAAGACAGCTTGTCGTCAATTTTATTGTATAAATGTCAATTCTTCTCTAATTCTTTTTTGGAACGTTTTTTATGAATTAATAGGAAGAAGAAAAAGTCATTATGAATTTAAACAACTTTACCATTAAGGCTCAGGAAATTGTGCAGCAAGCGCAACAATTAGCCTTTAATAATCAGAATCCGAATATCGAAACGGCACATTTTCTAAAAGCTTTGCTGGAAGATACCGAAGGCCCAATCGCTTATCTTCTTAAGAAGAATAATGTCAACATCAATTTTGTTGAAACAAAACTTGAAGAGCAGCTTAACAGATTGCCTAAAATACAAGGCGGTGAGCCGGCACAAAATATAAGCAGGGAAGCTAATAGTATGATATTGCGTACCAGCAATGTTTTAAAGACATTTGGCGACGAATTTGTTACGCCAGAACATCTTCTTATTGGCTTATTACAGATAAATGATGATACAAGCAAAATATTAAAAGACGCAGGCCTTACTGAAAAAGGATTGGTGGCTGCCATTAAAGAATTACGTAAAGGAAATACCGTAAATTCTCAGACCTCCGAACAGCAATATAATTCGTTGCAGCGTTATGCAAAAAATTTGAATGAACTGGCAAGAAATGGCAAATTAGACCCTGTAATAGGTCGCGATGAAGAAATACGCCGTACACTGCATATACTTTCCCGCAGGTCTAAAAACAACCCGATCCTTGTGGGTGAAC
The DNA here is from genome assembly GCA_035606335.1 of Flavipsychrobacter sp. Taxonomy (GTDB): domain Bacteria; phylum Bacteroidota; class Bacteroidia; order Chitinophagales; family Chitinophagaceae; genus DATNFP01. Next base: position 1,427 of record DATNFP010000159.1, read on the forward strand.
CTGGGGTTGGTAAGACAGCTATAGTAGAAGGTCTTGCTCATCGTATTATAAACGGAGACGTGCCGGATAACCTTAAATCAAAGATCATCTTTGCACTTGATATGGGTGGACTGATGGCTGGTGCCAAATATCGCGGTGAATTTGAAGAACGATTGAAAAGTGTTGTAAAAGAAGTATCTGAAAGCGACGGTGAAATCATACTGTTTATAGATGAGATACATACATTGATCGGTGCGGGTGCTATGGAAGGTGCAATGGATGCAGCTAACATATTAAAGCCCGCCCTGGCACGTGGGGAATTGCGTGCGATAGGCGCAACCACCCTTAATGAATATCAAAAGTACTTTGAAAAGGATAAAGCATTAGAACGTAGGTTCCAGAAAGTATTTGTTGATGAACCTACACCGGAAGATGCCATATCAATATTGCGCGGATTGAAAGATAGGTATGAAAGCCACCACCAGGTACGCATTAAGGACGAAGCTATTATTGCAGCGGTAGAATTATCCCATCGCTACATAACAGACAGATTTTTACCTGATAAGGCTATCGACCTGATAGATGAAAGCGCTGCAAAGCTGAAGCTGGAAATGAACTCCATGCCCGAAGAATTAGATGAGCTTGAACGCAGGATACGTCAATTAGAAATAGAAAGAGAAGCAATAAAACGTGAAAATGACGAAGAGAAAATAAAAGAGCTGGGCAGAGATATTTCTATGCTTTCTGTGGAACGTGATACATTAAAGGCCAAATGGCTGGAGGAAAAAGAAATAGTAGATAAGATCAATAAAGCTAAGAGCAGAATTGAACAATTAAAACTTGAAGCGGAGCAGGCGGAACGTGAAGGTGAATATGGTAAAGTAGCAGAAATACGCTATGGTAAGGTGAAGGAAGAGGAAAGCACAATAGAAAAGCTGAGTCAGCAATTAGATGAAATGGACAATCAGCATAAGAGATTATTGAAAGAAGAAGTGGATGCTGAAGATATTGCGCAAAATGTAGCTAAAGCAACAGGAATTCCGGTACAAAGAATGTTACAAAGTGAGAAAGAAAAATTACTTCATCTTGAAGATGAGCTGCATAAACGAGTAATTGGGCAGGACGAGGCAATTGAAGCTGTATCTGATGCGATACGCCGTAGCCGCGCTGGTTTACATGATCCCCGCCGTCCCATAGGCTCTTTCATATTCCTTGGAACTACAGGAGTGGGTAAAACTGAATTGGCCAAAGCGCTGGCAGAAGTGCTTTTTGATGATGAAGGCATGATGAACAGGATAGACATGAGTGAATACCAGGAAAAACATAGTGTTAGCCGTTTAGTAGGTGCTCCTCCCGGATATGTAGGTTATGAAGAAGGTGGTCAATTGACAGAAGCAGTTCGCAGAAAACCATATTCTGTAGTGCTGCTTGATGAAATTGAGAAAGCACATCCTGACGTGTTTAATGTTTTGCTACAGGTATTGGATGATGGTAGGTTAACTGATAATAAGGGTAGGGTAGTCAATTTTAAGAATACAATTATAATCATGACCAGCAATATGGGCAGCCATATAATCCAGGAGAATTTTGCTGAGCTGAAGGATAAAAACATTGATGAAGTTGTAGATGCTACAAAAGAACAGGTATTAGATCTATTGCGCCAGGTGCTGCGCCCGGAATTTTTGAATAGGATAGATGATGTGATCATGTTCCATCCATTGATGCGTAAAGAAATAAGAGGCATCATTAAGATACAATTACAAAACCTTCAAAAGCAGCTTTTGCAGCAAGGTATCGACTTGCAGTTTACTGACTATGCATTAGACTATCTCGTACAGCATGGTTTCGACCCCCAATATGGTGCACGTCCGTTGAAAAGGGTGATACAAAAAGACCTGATCAATATGTTGAGTAAGAAAATAATCGCCGGGGAAATAGATAAAACTAAAACAGTATTAATAGACGTATTTGATGGAGTAGTGGTGATAAGAAATGAGAAGATTGCAGAGCCTCATGTGGGTCAAGACAGTTAACGTTTAGAAAAAAATTATAAAGCGTCAGATGAAAAATTCTGGCGCTTTATTTATTGTACTATATCCTATCTTGTATAATTATTGATTGCAAAAAATTGTTTTTATATGCATCATTTTCCGGTGAAACTCCAATTAAGACTTGATTGGAGTGAAATAGATCTATTCGGTCATATCAATAATGTTCAATACTTTAAATACATTCAGGCTTCAAGAGTCAATTATTGGGAAAAAACAGGTCTTGTGAGTGAGTTTGAAAAAAACAAGATCGGTCCCATACTTGCCTCTACTGGATGTCAGTTTCTTAAAGTATTACATTATCCGGGCAATATTGTTGTTCAGGCGAGAATTGAATTTATGAAGAACACAAGTTTCGGCATTCATCATGAGATCTTGAATGCCGAGGGAGAAGTGGTAGCCGAGGCACACGATGTGATAGTTGTATATGACTTTAATAAAAATGAAAAAGCACCTATACAAAAAGAATTTAGGGATACCGTAGAAAAAATAGAAGGAAGGACGTTTTAATCAGGTTTTATTTTCAGCAGCAGTATCTTCCTGTAAGTTAAGCATGCGAAGCATAGGTGCAGCAAAATATGTTATCCCAACCACTACAAGGGTCATACAGCCGCCAAAAACCACAGCAGGGATTGTTCCCATCCATTTAGCTGTAAGTCCGCTTTCTGCTGCCCCAAGCTCATTAGATGAACTAATAAACATTGTGTTCACTGCTCCCACACGACCACGCATTGAATCCGGTGTCTTTAACTGCAATATAGTTCCGCGTATCACTACGCTTACAGCATCGAACATACCACCTAACACAAGCATTAAAAGAGAAAGAGTAAAGCTTTTAGAAATACCAAAAACAATGGTTACAAGACCAAATCCAGCGATACATCCTAATAACTTTAGCCCTGGTTTAGTTTTTAGCGGTGAAAAGGAAAGTATAAACAATGTAGCAATAGAACCTACACCCGGTGCTGCCCTCAGGCAGCCGTATGCAAAATCGCCAACTTTTAATATATCTATAGCATAGACAGGCAGCAATGCAACTGCACCACCAAATAAAACTGCAAACATATCTAGTGATAATGCTGCAAGTATCAATTGGGTTTTAAAAACAAAACGCAATCCTTGCTTTAGACTCTTTAAAACAGGTTCCTTTTCTTTTTTCAAGATCTGCTGTTTGGGGATCGTGAATATGGCAATGAGCGATACTATTTGTATTACAAATACACTAAATAAACTTATTTCAAATCCCGCAATACCTATTAATGCACCAGCCAATATAGGCCCAATTACAAATCCAGCCTGCCAGGCGGTACTGCTCCAGGTTGTTGCATTTGCATATTCCTTTCTTGGGATTAGCATGCTCATTAAAGCAAAACTTGAGGGGCTCAAAAAGGCCCGCAGGATACCTCCTATAAATACGCCAACATATATTAAATGGACAGTAAGGTTAGTTCCTGCATGATTATAAAAACCAGGGAAAGATAAAACCGTATAAAATGCAGATAGAAGCAGATATCCTATAATGCATTGTATCATCAATCCTTTCTTTTCTCTCAAGTCAACAAAATGACCTGAAAAAAGGGAGCAACCAATAGCCGGTATTACTTCCCAGAGGCCTAATTTTCCTAATGCCAGCACATCCCTTGTTAAATTTCTATATACAAAATAGCCAATGATGGCGGTTTGCATATTTAACGCTAATATTAATGAAAATCGGAGTATAAGAAATTTACGGAACTGCGGATATCTTAATGCTTTGTTCTTTAGTAAAAACTTTATTGCGAAGCTCAACTACGTTTTTATTTTTAGCAAACAAATTTACTTTTAAAAGAGATATAATAAGTAGGTAGTTTTACACGTCCAAAAAATTAACTTTGCCTCAATGAATTCTACTGCGCAAATTATTGTTACCAGTGTTACTCAGGCATTACAGGAGCTGAGAGTAAACAAGCTGCGCACTTTTCTTTCATTATTGGGTATTACAATTGGTATATTCTGTATTATAGCGGTATTAACCGTTTTGGATAGCCTCCAGGATAATATAAGGAAGAGCATGGCAACGCTTGGAAATGATGTAATTTATGTCAACAGAAGGCCATGGATAGCGGAAAATGGAGAATATAAATGGTGGGAATATTTGCAAAGACCGCCAATGTCTACCACGGAATTAAAAGCAATACAAAGGAATGTGGGTGGTGTGCAATACGCCACACTATGCTATGTAGATGCTAATCTGACATTAAAATCACAGGATAATGAGCTTAAAAATGTGGCCGGATATGGTGTTACGGCAAATTTTGACAAAATTCAAAATGTAGAGATCCAGGACGGAAGATATCTTTCACAATCGGAAATAGATGGAGGTGTGAACAGTGTTGTGGTAGGTCATGATATTTATGAAAATCTTTTTTCAGGTCATGTTACTGCTGTTAATAAAACTATAGCATTTTTAGGGAGAAAATTCTTGGTGGTAGGTGTGATGAAGAAGGTTGGCAAAAATATGGCCGGATTTGATTTTGACAACGCTATTATTTTCTCTTACAATTCTGTAAACTCATTGGTTGATACAAGGTCGATGGATTGGGGTAACGATCCTATTATCCTTGTAAAGGTATTGCCTAAGGCGAATTTAGAAGATGCAAAGCTGGAAATAGAAGGAGCATTACGTGTAGTAAGGAAAATGAGGCCGGGTGAAAAAGATAATTTTGCCATTAATCAGCTAAGTGAGGTGTCGCAGAGCCTGAATGCAATATTTGGAACCATAGATGTAATTGGGCTTGTTATCGGAGGATTTTCATTATTAGTAGGCTCTTTCGGGATAGCTAATATTATGTTTGTAACTGTAAAAGAGCGTACAAAAATTATAGGACTAAAAAAGGCAATCGGCGCACGCAGACGTAGCATCATGACCGAATTCTTAATTGAGGCAGTTACATTATGCATATTAGGCGGCCTGATCGGTATCATAATAGTGCTTTTATTAAGCCTGCTAATGACGTATGGACTTGATTTTGCAGTAACACTTTCTTTGAAAAACTTTTTGTTTGGTATTGGCATATCTGCATTGGTCGGGATATTGGCAGGTATTATACCAGCCAGGTCTGCATCCCGACTCGACCCTGTAGTAGCCATACGTTCAAATTAATTTTATGAAACGAGCATATCAGAGTTCAGATTTTGCAAATAGAAAGATGAAGATCTGGCAGCTATACCATTTTAATACGCAACTGCGAGCTCCATCTCTTAAAAAGATAATTATACTCAGATGAAAAAACAACGTATTCTCATTCTTGATAAAGAGCGCATTAATCGCAAATTACAGCGTATGGCTTACCAGATTTGGGAGTATAATAGTAATGAGTCCTGCGTAACATTGGTTGGGATTGAAGGAAGCGGGGCAGTAGTTGCTAAAAGCCTGATGCAAAGATTGCAGGAAATAAGTCCATTGAAAATAAAGTTGGTTCTTATAAAAATGAATAAGAAACAACCGTTGACCGATGAAATACAGATAAAAGAAAATCTTTCCGACTGCTCTGTAGTATTAGTGGATGATGTAGCTAATTCAGGAAAAACTTTGCTGCACGCACTGAAGCCATTGCTTTCTTTTGAGCTGAAAAAAATAATGATTGCTGTACTTGTGGATCGTAAGCACAAATCGTTTCCGGTATCACCTGATATTGTCGGACATTCAGTTTCAACTACATTGCAGGAACATATAGAAGTGGAAAGCAATGGAGATGAGATCACAGCAGCATATCTTCAATAGAACGAAATAAGATAATACCAGATATAAAAAGATAAAAAAATAAATGGCAATAACATTAGTCATACATGGAGGAGCAGGTAATATCACACCTGCTATAATGACAAAAGAACAGGAAGAACAATACCATAATGGGTTGAAGACAGCGCTTGATAAAGGGTATGAAATATTACACAAGGGTGGGAGTGCACAAGATGCTGTACTGGCAGCTATTGTATCATTAGAAGATGACCCACTGTTTAACGCCGGACGTGGAGCAGTATTTACGAAAAAAGGTGTCAATGAAATGGATGCTGCTATAATGGACGGTAAAACATTGATGGCCGGAGCGATTGCTGGTGTAAGAAATATAAAAAATCCAATTAAGCTTGCAAGGGAAGTAATGCTGCACTCAGGACATGTATTCCTAAGCGGAAAAGGGGCTGCAGAGTTTGCACTGTCACGCGGAATAGAAATGGCTCCGGATGAGTATTTTTTCAATAAAATGCGGTATGATCAGTGGGTAGAGATACGCGATAGCGATTTTTATCAATTAGATCATAAAGAAGATAATTTGAAAGGGGCTGCCCCAAATCCGGAATATAAATTTGGTACTGTAGGCGCTGTTGCTTGCGATGTAAATGGAAATTTAGCTGCTGGCACTTCCACCGGTGGCATGACTAACAAACGTTTTGGACGCATTGGCGATAGCCCTGTGATTGGTGCAGGTACTTATGCTAATAATGCTTCATGCGCAATATCATGTACAGGGCATGGCGAGTTCTTTCTCCGTGCAGTCGTAGCACATGATGTTTCCTGTTTGATGGAGTACAAAAGCATGTCTCTTTCTGAAGCCTGTGATAAAGTAATAAAGGATAAGCTTGTGAAATTAGGAGGCGAGGGCGGACTTATTGCTGTAGATACCAAAGGCAATTATGATTTCTGTTTCAATTCGGCGGGCATGTATCGTGCCATGCGAAATGATTCGGGAAAAGAAATCATTGCTTTTTATAAAGAAGACTAATCAAAAAAAATTAGTGTTGAGACTGCAAACTGATAAGATACAGTCGTGCTCTCGCAACATTTGGATTTCGGGTGTTACCATTTATTAGTAATAAATAGCTCCCTAAATCGGAAAGTAGCCAATCACTTTTAAGTGAATTATCAAAATACAGATACACCTTCTTAAAATGCAAATTGATGGGTATGTTTAGCGCACAACATACTTCAAACGCCTGTGTAAGAGAATTCTGTAAATCATTTTCATCATTATACCCAAACTCCTCCATTAGTTCGCTTGCCAGGTGCCTTAGCGGAATGCGCGAAAAGCGTTCTGAATCTATTATGTCATCGAGGTGGTCATAAATATTTACATTAAGCATGGTGATGTTCTTTAGTAGTATTAGCTAATTGGGTAATTAGGTCCTTTTCATGTTGGGAAAGATTTTTGGGTACCTTTATTACAACTCGCACATAAGCATCTCCTCTTTGCGAAGGATTATTAAATAAAGGCATTCCCATTCCTTTCAGCCGGAATGTTTTATCGCTATCTGTTCCGGCAGGTATATTTATATTCAATGTCTTATCAATAGTGCGTACCGGTAATTTTCCACCAAGTATTGCAGTATAAACATCCAGTGGCTCATCAAAATATAGATCATTTTCTTTTCTCTCGAAATGTGGATGTTTTTGAATACGTATAGTAATAAACAGATCTCCATTTTCGCCGCCATTAATTCCTGGATTGCCTTTCCCTTTCATGCGCAATACCTGCCCGTCAGGAATACCTGGCTTGATCTTAAGATTTAGCTTTTCGCTCCCAATATTAATTTGCCTGGTGGTGCCATTAAATGCTTCCTCAAGAGTTATTTCTGTTTCTGCCTGCAAATCATCCCCCTTCATTTTATAAGTTCTGTGCCGCGTATTACCGAAACCGGATGCGCCATGGCCAAATAAAGTTTCGAAAAAATCAGAAAACTGGTTTTCATCTCCTGTAAAGTATTCAGTGCGGAAGTTGCCACCTTGTCTTCCTGTATTGCCTCTGTTTGCCCATTGTGAAAAATCAAAATCATTAGGATTGCCACCTTGCTGCTGATAATATTTCCAATTCTCACCTAACTCATCGTATTTCTTTCGCTTTTCAGGATCGCCTAGTACATCGTATGCTTCGTTTATCTCTTTAAATTTTTCTTCTGCTTTTTTATCTTCTGGATTTTTATCCGGATGATATTTGATGGCCAATTTGCGATATGCCTTTTTTATTTCGTCCTGTGTCGCTTTTTTATCCACCCCAAGCACCTTATAGTAATCCTTATAATCCATGGTATATCTTCAGATTCTCTATGAAAGTTACATAAAAGCAGAGAAAAAATTATTATGCAAAAAGTAAAAAATGAAGAGTTCATTGAAATTTCTAATGCTAATCCTCATAATAGACTAAAATCAACCATATTAACTAATTATTATAATATTGCTTTTATATTTTTAACTCTCTACCTTTGCTTTATTTTATAAAACCCTAAGAATGAAGCAGTTCATATTACTTGCTCTCATGCTTCTTGCCCAACAAGTATTTGGACAACGTACATTAACACTACAACCTCATTGGAATGGTGAGGATTGCACGTTGCAATGGTTGGATACTACAGATTGGGATTGGTATGGGACTCCAGTCCCATATATTGCAGACAGTCCTGGTTATTATCAGACGCAAATAGATTATGAAGCGTGGACCTTTCAAAGTGATCCCGGGTTATTAAGAGGTTTTATAAGATTTGTCGATTTAAGCAACCCGGCAGTTGTTCCATCTCATGTCCGTCTTGTTTCAGCTACATTAACACTTAGTGGAATTGATACTAGTGGTTATTGGAATGGCAATAACAATTTTCCCGGTACTCCCTGGCCTAACACAAACGAAGGCTGGCTGTATGAGCTAAACGATTCCTTTGATGCAAAAACGATGTACTGGTACACGCAACCGGGGGTGAAACATACTGATTCTGTTACCATACCCGGGTCTACTGTTAGATGGAATGAAAGTGCAACTCTTAACGTAACGGCGATGGTGAAAGATATGCTTCTGAATGGAAATACCGGGTTTGAAATTCGGGCGAAGATAGAGACTTATTACAGGAGCCGGATGTTTGCATCAAGTAAGTATTGGGATAGCACTCACCATCCGGCACTTACGTTGGTATATTATGATGATTATATTCAGGATACGGTAACCTGCAATACCGCGACATTTACACCATTTATTATTTCCGATTCTGCTATCAAATCATATAAATGGAATTTCGGGGATGGTAGTACAGACACAGGCAAAACGGTGAGTCACACTTATGATTCCAATGGAACTTATCTTGTAACACTCATTGCAAAAGATACATTAGGTAAAAATGATACGCTTTCAGATTCTGTAGTAATCCATGTATTGCCTATGAGCTATAATATTACCGACTCAATTTTTGATTGTACAGACGTCAGACTAAAGGCCATATATGTCAGTGGGGATACTTCTAAAGCATATGTTTGGGATCTTGATGATGGAAGCACAGGAAGTGGTATCTCGATAACTCATGATTATTCTAATACAGGCAACTATATTATTTCTTTGTTCCTTATAAACAGCCAGGGATGTCCTGACACTGTTCGTGATAATATAGCCATAAAACCAGCTGCTATGAGCTATTCTATTGTGGACTCCTTTCTAAAATGTAAAGAAGTTGAGTTCACAGCTATATCCTCAGGGTTTGATACTGCTGTTTCCTATGGATGGGATTTTGGGGATGGATCTACCGGAAGTGCTTATTCTATGAATCATATGTATAGCAACTATGGCACCTATGCCGTATCGCTTGTAGTGACTAATAAAAATGGTTGTACTGACACGTTTAATACCTCTATTATCATAGCGCCACCTGTTATGAACTATAGTATTACTGATAGTATCATAAGCTGTGAGACGGTTATATTGACAGGAAGCTACATTGGTGGGGACATAGCGATCTCTTACTTATGGAACCTGGGGGATGGCACTGTAGGAAACACGAACCCGGTAACTCATACTTACAGTAAAAGTAATAATTATAGTATATCACTAATACTTACAAATGGTATTGGATGTGTCGATACTATTAATACTATTATAACTTTGCCAGTACCTGACATCCATTATAATATTACTGATTCAGTCACCAGCTGCAAATCTGCAATACTAACTGCTGTGTACGATAGTGGAGAAAATGCAGCAAATTATAAATGGTACTTTGGTGATGGAAAAACAGAGTCTGCTAATCCCGTATCTCATATTTATCCCGGAGGTGGTAATTATGTGGTTTCTTTGATTATTATAGATTCTTTAGGATGTACAGACAGCATTAGTGTTCCTATACATCTGAATGGATATATCACAATACAGGCGACAGGAGACACCAGTGTGTGCGCAGATGCTCCTGCTCAACTACATGCTTATGGAGCAAGCACTTATTCATGGTTGCCTCCGTATAGCCTCAGTGACCCCAATCAAGCAGACCCTGTTGCAAAAACAGATTCCACAACAAAATATATTGTAACAGGAACAGATGATAACGGGTGTACTGGTAAGGATTCAGTAATGGTAACCATATTGCCTGGACCAGCCTTATCCTTAAGTACCAATGGAGCAGTGATAACCTGTAGCAATAAGGTCGTACAACTATTTGCCACAGGAGCTCAATCATATGTATGGCAACCAGGTGTATATTGTGATGACAGTATATCTTCATCACCCATTGTATCTCCTAATCAGGCAACAACCTTTTACGTAACAGGGACAGGAGTCAATGGATGTACATCAAAAAGCAGTATAAGTATTCCAGCAGACAGACAGCCTGATGTATTTATGCCGAGTGCCTTTACGCCAAATGGAGATGGTTTAAATGATAAGATATATCCCAGAATATATTGTGATTTTATTTTCGGAAGCCTGCATATCTACAACAGATGGGGACAAGAGGTATTTGAAACGAAGACTTATGGGGAAGGATGGGATGGCAGGTTTTATGGCGTACCCTGTGAGATAGGAACTTATTATTATTTCATAAAAGGTACAACTGATAGCGGAGATCCTATAACACTTAAAGGGGATATAACATTAATAAGATAAACTAATTACATTTATCTATAATATTTTAGGGAGAAATAGTAGAAACCATCATTTAATAGATATTCTATTAATATGTCTGGTGAAGTGAAATTATTTTCTCTTTTCTGATATATTATATATCTTTGCAGTCCCAAAAAATCTACTCAAAAGGAGGACTTAAAATTTGGAAGAAACTCAAATCCAACAACAATCTCAAACAGCTCACGATGACTTCGACTGGAGCGTAGACAAACGCAACGTTGCATCGTACCCAAAAGAAGAGCGCCAAAAGCTCGAAAACATTTACGAAAGTACATTCAAGGAAATTGATGAATCTGAATTGCTTCACGGCACAGTGGTAGGTCTTACCAAAACTGATGCTATTATTAACATCGGATTTAAATCTGATGGTCTTGTTTCTCTTAACGAATTCCGCGACACTCCTGAAGTAAAGATTGGTGACGAAATCGAAGTGATGGTAGTGGAAAAAGAAGACAGGAACGGACATTTGCACCTTAGCCGCAAACTGGCCCGCCAACTGCGCGCATGGCAAAAGATCGTTGATTTCTACAAAACCGGTGAAGTGGTTACTGGTACTATTACATCTAAGACCAAAGGTGGTCTTATTGTGGATGTATATGGCCTCGAAACATTCCTGCCTGGTTCACAGATCGACGTTAAGCCCGTTACTGATTACGATCAGTATGTAGGCAAAACTATGGACTTTAAGGTAGTGAAGATCAATGAAGCTATCCGTAATGCCGTGGTATCTCATAAAGCGCTGATAGAAAGCGATATTGAGCAACAACGTAGTGTTATCATCAGCAAACTGGAAAAAGGACAGGTACTTGAAGGAACTGTTAAGAATGTAACAGATTTCGGTGCCTTTATAGACCTTGGAGGTGTTGATGGTTTGTTATATATCACAGACATTAGCTGGGGCCGCGTAATGCACCCGAGCGAAGTGCTTGAAAATGGTCAGAAACTGAATGTAGTAGTTCTTGACTTTGATGATGAAAAGAAACGTATCAGTCTTGGTTTGAAACAACTTACTCCACACCCATGGGATAACCTGCCTGAAGAAATTAAGGAAGGTGCTCGCGTGAAGGGTAAAGTTGTAAATATAGAAGATTATGGTGCATTTCTTGAAATATTACCTGGTGTAGAAGGCCTGGTACACGTTTCAGAAATTACCTGGTCTTCACAGCCTATTAATGCGAAGGAATTCTTCCATATGGGCGAGGAACATGAAGCTGTAGTTGTAACTCTGGATAAAGACGAACGTAAGATGAGCTTATCTATTAAGCAGCTTACTGAAGATCCATGGGATACCATAGAAACAAAATTCCCAGTAGAAAGCCGTCATACCGGCACAGTGAAGAACATTACTCCTTATGGTGTGTTTGTAGAGCTGGAAACAGGAATAGGTGGTATGATCCACATCAGCGACCTGAGCTGGATCAAACGTTATAACCACCCAAGTGAATTCACAAAGGTTGGCGAAAAGATAGATGTAGCAATACTTTCTATTGATAAAGAAAACCGCAAACTTGCTCTTGGTCATAAACAACTGGAAGAAGATCCCTGGAATACTTTCGAAACTATCTTCCCGATCGGTTCTATACACGAAGGAAGCGTAACAAAGAAAGATGACAAGGGCGCAACTGTACAATTGCAATATGGTCTGGAAGCCTATGCTCCTGCACGTCACCTGCGCAAAGAGGATGGTAGCAATGTAGAGGCTGAAGAAACACTGCCTTTCATGATTATCGAATTTGACCGCAATGACAAACGCATCATGGTATCACATACCAAGGTGTGGGAACAAGCTAAAACAGAGCAGAAAGAAGCTGCTAACAAGGAAGCTAAAGCCGAAGGCGAAAAGACCAAGAAAGCGGTTAAGAACATCCAAAGCAAAGTGGAAAAACCAACACTTGGTGACCTCGGTGCATTGGCTGCTCTAAAAGACAAAATGAAAAAAGCTGAAGAAGACGGTAATAAATAACCTCTATTTAGTTTATAAAATATCAAATGCCACCTGTTAACAGGTGGCATTTTTGTTTCTATTAATCTTAAACTATTGCAGTGACTAAAAGTTGTAAATTGTATAGATTTAAAATGTGAAATATATAGAAAGCTTTTACGTTTTAAAGAAAGGCAATTCTATGAAAAGAACTATACAACTTCCGTTTTTACATATTTTTCTATTTGTTTTTATTATAAGCAATCTTATAGCTTTTAATTTATTAGCACAGCAGCAACAGTTTGAATCTCCAGGTATTATTCACCTAAAGAATATTTCATTACATACGGTTCCTAATGCTACACAATGGATAGATAGTATACAGAAAGTATCTGTCAATAATCCAATACAAGTGCTTATACAGTTTTCCACTATACCCACACAACAACAGAGAAGTACTTTACAGCAAAGTGGTGTTCAGTTAATGGATTACCTGCCTGAAAAAACTTTTGATGCAATAATTTATCCTCAATTCAACACAGCAAATATTTCAACGCTACCTATTGTTAGTATTGTAAATATTCAGCCGGATTGGAAAGCTGATAACTATTTCTGGAAGAAGGTACAAGATCTAAAATCAGAAAGCTCCATCACGGTTCTGGTATCTTTTCAGGAACAACTGGAAGACAGTATTATCCGGCAATTTGTAAAACAAGTTGGCGGTCAAATAGAACCTGGTAATCTTGAATTTCTGAAAGATTACAAAATAGTTATTGCAGCAGGTAAGGTAAAGGCATTGGCACAATGGTATGGTGTTAAATTTATCAATCCTATATCTAACTATGCTCTTTTGGATGTAGGCTCTAAAGCGGAGCATAAAGCAAATCTTGTACAGATACCCCAAACATTTGGCGGATTGGGATTATTAGGAGATAGTGTTACAGTTGGAGTGGGGGATAATGTTTCAGGTATTTACCATATAGACCTTAAAGACAGGATAATCAATTATAACCCGGCAGCTATCACACATCACGGGGTACATATAAATGGTATAGTAGGAGGTGCAGGCATAATTGATCCAAGAGCAGAAGGCATGGTGCCACATGCTACTTTGGTAGACCATCTTTATGACAACGTATGGATGCAGACCGGCTCTATGCTTAGCAATCATAATATGACGCTTACCAATAACTCATATGCACTGGAAGAGGGAGATTGTGGTTATGCTGGCATATACGATGTTTATTCGCAAGCGCTAGATCAGGTAGAAACACAATACAATTTAGTTCAGCACACATTCGCTGCTGGTAATGACGGATTATTGAGCTGTGGCATTTACCCTGCTGGTTTCGGTACCATTCCCGGTGGCTACCAGATTGCAAAAGATGTACTTACTATAACGAGTATCGACAAGCGATACGCAGATGCCATTGACGGATCTCGTGGGCCGACGAAAGACGGAAGGTTAAAACCGGAATTATCGGCTGATGGGGTAGATGTTTATTCATGTATAGGGGTAGATGTATATGAAACAGCTGGAGGAACAAGCATGGCTTCTCCTCAGGTTACTGGTTCACTGGCATTGCTAACGCAACGGTATAAACAATTGTTTGGAAATGTAAATCCAAGATCCGATTTATTAAAGGCATTAATTGTAAATGGAGCTACTGATTTTGGTAACCCGGGCCCTGATTTCAGATATGGGTTTGGATATCTGAACCTGAACAGATCAATGCAAATGCTGAATAGCCATCAATACACAACCAATGTAATTACTAATGGCGACTCGCAAACTATTACTATAACAATACCTCCGAATACATCGCAGGCAAAAGTGCTGCTTTACTGGCATGATGTCCCGGCAAGCATTTTGTCATCAAATCAGTTGGTAAACGATCTTGATCTGAGTGTGAAAGATCCATCAGGAAATATACATCTGCCATTAACATTAGATACTACTGCAGCAAATATTAATAATATCGCTGTAGAAAAGGCAGACCATATAAATAACTGTGAGCAGGTGACAATTAATAACCCTGCAACCGGAGTCTACACGATAAATGTAAAAGCATTTAATGTCCCTTCAATTACACAAAACTACGCAGTAACGTACGATTTCATCCCGGTAGGCATACAACTAACTTATCCTGCTACTGCCTCAGTAATTGCTGCAAACGACTCTTTCCAGGTTTATTGGGATGCTTCTACCGATAGTAATTCGTTCACGCTTCAATATTCTATAGACAATGGTGTGAGCTGGAATACATTAAGCAATAATATTCCTTCATACAGGCGCTATTACACCTGGAATGTGTCCAATATCAGCTCATCCAAATGTCTTATGCGTTTGTCAAGAAATGGAACAACTCAGGTATCTGCATCAGGTTCATTTGTTATTAATCCACAACCAACGCTGACGCTTGATAGTGTACAATGTCCGGGATATATCAGAATGTATTGGAATGCCATACCAAATGCAAGTGGCTATGAAATTCTTAAGAAATCAGGATTTTATATGCAGCCGTTTGATACAGTGACGGCGCTTAATTATACATTTTCTGGTTTATCATTAGATAGCAATTATTATGTGGCAGTTCGCCCACTGATAAGTGGCATCGGAGGTTATCGCAGTCTTGCTGTAAGCAGACAACCGGATAATGGGAACTGTATAGGCAACTTTTCAAATGGAGATCTGATGGTGCAGCAAATAGATAGCCCTAGTAGTGGCAGGATGTTTACCAGTACTCAATTGGGGACAGAAAATCTGTCTTTAGTAGTGCGAAATCTTTATGATAAAGCATGTGACAGTTTTACTATTTATTATAAAGTAAATACCGGTGCATGGCAATCAACAAAATTTATTACTATTATTCCACCTGATACAACCATAATTGTAAATATACCGGGATTGGATTTTTCAACAGTTGGTAATTATCGGATTATTGCTACAGTAAATAATTTATCGGCTACAGATCCTGTACAAAAAAACGATACTGCCACGGAAACAATTCTTAATATTAGTAATGATCCATTGGATCTTTCTTCCACTTATTTTGATGGCTTTGAGACGATGGGAATTATTACTCTTGATAATGACTCTATTGGCATTTCGCCCAATGGCCATTGGGATTATTCTCCGAGCACAGATTCCGGTAGATTGCGCAGCTTTGTAAATGACAGCATAACTATTACCGGACAACGATCAATAAGCCTGGATGCAAATCAGGCTGTGCCAAATGTTCAAAACTATCTTACAGGTACATTTAATTTGTTGGGTTATAGCTCACTGAATAATGAGCTGCGATTAGAATTCGACTATTTAGTGCATGGTACTCCTAAATTCTTCACAGGTAATCAGGTATGGGTAAGAGGAAAGGATACTGATCCCTGGTTGCCATTATACTCTTATATTACGAGTATCCCTGGTAACATTATACATAGTGGAACATTATCCTTAACTGATGCAATGATACATAGTCATCAAGACTTCTCTAGTAGCTTTCAGGTAAGATTTGGTCAGCATGATACATCGTTGATTGCGGAAAGATGGTTTGGGAATGGTGTCACTTTGGACAACGTGAAAATATATACTGTGCAGCATGATATAGGTTTAGCAGGTATTGTATCACCACAACCAGCCGATTGCGGTTTGGGAACTCACATCCCATTAACTGTACAGATATACAATGGTGTAAATCAGGTGCAAAACAACATCTATCTATTCTATCAGTTGGATAGTGGCACTATTGTAAAAGATACTTTGGCAACAATAGCAGGCAAAGACACTATATCATTTACTTTTAAGAAAACAATGGATATAGCCTCCTATGGTACACACAAAATAAATGTATGGACTGTTTCTGCTGGAGATTCTTATCTTCCTAATGATAGTATTCTGAATTATGTTTTTCATAGCGAGCCGCTTATTACTTCTTACCCTTATTTACAAAACTTTGAAGCAAGCGATGGGTTTTGGTACGCGGGTGGTACAAATAGCTCATGGCAATACGGTACACCGGCATCACCCAAAATACACAAAGCAGCAAGCGGTATAAAAGCCTGGAAAACTAACCTGAAAGGAAATTATAATGATAATGAAAGGTCTTATTTGTACTCTCCTTGTTTCGATATATCAGGATTGAAGAACCCTATGTTAAGTTTCAGTGTAGCATTAGATCTGGAAGATTGTGGCAGTTCTATACTTTGTGATGCTGCATACATGGAATATTCTTATGATGGTGTTTCGTGGCTGGAGCTGGGAGGGATTGGAACAGGGACTAACTGGTATAATGACACTTCTCACCAGGTATGGAGCATAGAAGGTTTTACAAGGTGGCATGTGGCTTCTGTACCTTTACCGCCAAGCACCCAACCAATACGTCTACGTTTTGCTTTAAGATCGGACCCCGCGGTAACATTCGAAGGCATTGCTGTTGATGACATCCACATTTTTGACGATACATATTCTGTATATAATGGTGAGACAACAAACCCAGTGTACCAAAATGTAAATGGTAATCAGTGGGTCGATTTTTTATCCTCAAATAAATTACTGGCACAGATACAACCGAACAATCAAAATATTGGTAATACAACTACCATATTATATAATCAGACGCAGCTTAGTAACCCAGACAAAACCCAATATTTCCTGCCTAAAAGCTTTACAATAAAAAGTAACCAGGCATTTTCAGATACGGCAGGTGTAAGGCTATACATTTTAGATAGCGATGTGGTTGCAATGCTCAATGACAGTAGTTGTATTTCATGTACAAAAGCTGAAGACGCTTATTCTCTCGGTATTACAAAATATAGTGATAATGATCCAGATATAGAAAACGGTACACTCACAGACAACATAAATGGCATATATACCTACTATCCACATAACAGCATTACGTGGGTACCCTATGACCAAGGCTACTATGCACAGGTGAATTTAAAATCATTTTGTGAGCTGTGGTTTAATGATGGGGGACCCACAGGAACATTTCCATTAGGGAGTGACTATCTGACATTCAATGCTCAGAAAGTTAGTTATCAAAATGTAAAAACAGATTGGGTATCTTATATTGATACCTCCGTAGATCATTATGAATTGCAAAGATCTATGGATGGAATAAACTTTTCTACAATAGACACCGTAAAATCAACCAAACAGAATTCGCCGGCTTATACTTACATTGATGCTCCTCCTGTGATATTGAATGGAATTATTTATTATCGATTGAAATGGACTATGCTAAATGATTCCGCGTTCTATTCCCCTGTAAGGCCTGTTAATTGGACTAATCCGGATCTTTTAATAAGCGTTTACCCTAATCCAAATCATGATGGGAATATCAATATTAACTGGACAGCGCAATTAGGCGAACAGATGGATGTATCAATAACAGATCTTAGCGGAAGACTATTATTTAGCACAACTATAAAAACAGGCGAATGGAATAACCTAACCACCTTGCATTTGCCACATTATAGCAGCGGTATTTATTTCATGAGATTTATTATAGGTGGAAATGCCTACGTTCAAAAAATAGTTTTTGATTAATGATCGGTTAATTTTAAAACTATCTGTTAATCAAAACCTTAAAATAGAAAGACGGTCTACGTAACTGGTCCCGTAAATCCATATCGGTAAACATACAGCTGATCGTATTTTTCAATGACACACTTTTGTATGCCTTGTTAACTACCAGATTGAACAGCCATCTGTATTTAGTCATGCGTTGCATTGCTGCACTGATCTTAAATTCATCTCCGAGCTTTTTGTAAAGCACATCATCATATTTTTCTTTTAGAAATGCTGCATCGTAAGTGCCTATTTCCAAACTTTGCTTGATTGCATCTGTAGCCAACATGCCACTATATAGCGCATTGCTTATACCTTCTCCGCTAAATGGGTCAACGAGGCTTGCCGCATCTCCGGTTAAAATAAAATTATTACCGGAAAGTGGTTGGCGTTCCATAGCCAATGGTAATCCCCAGCCTTGTATTTTATCAATTAATTTAGCATTAGCAAATCTATGGCTTATGTTTGAGTTGGTCTTTATGGCATTCAGCATTTGTTCCCGCAGGTTTATTTTTTTCTTTCTTACTGTTTCTGATAAAATACCTACTCCTACATTAGCCATGCCATTAGGTAAAGGAAATATCCAGAAATAACCCGGCAATACTTCAGGTAAAAAATGCAGTTCTATAAAATTATCGTAATGCAGATCAGTTATTCCTTCATAATATGCCCGTAAGCCTATAGCATAAGCTTTAGGAGATGAATTATCATTTATAAATGTTTTACGTACCTGGCTCTTATCACCATCGGCACCTACAATTAGGGGACTTATTATTTCGTACTCTTTGCCATTTTGCTTTATTGAAGTATATACTTTGTTCTCCTTTGTAGTAATTTCATTTATTTTTACTTGTTGTAAAACAGTAGCATAAGGCGAAGGGATCTTTTCAAAAAGAAAATTATCGAAAGTAAGCCTGGGGACGGTAAAGCCCGGAGCTTTTGTTTCTGGTGTTCTTTTAGGAGTAAAAGGTATATCTAATGGCTTGCCATTAGGTGCGTAAAAGGTGATACCGTATGAAGGTGTAAACCTTTGAGTGTCTCCTAATATTTCATCAAGCCACTGCGGGTTGGCCTTTCTCAGCACAAATGCTGTTTTGCCACTACAGGCATCCCCGCATACTTTATCACGTGGAAATGTTTCCTTTTCTATTATTACATGCTGTATACCCTTCTGTGACAAAAATATTGATGTTGCAGCACCAGCCGGCCCTGCACCCACTATCACTACAGATGTTTCTATTCTTTGGACACTCATAAGATCGAATGCTCAAATATAGTCTTAAAATAATTTATCAATGATTTGGAAATAAAAACTTAATACCTAAATTTGTTAGGTATAAGCAATGGAGTCTAATCAATTTATTAAAGGAAGCCTTACAGCGATCATTCTAAAGCTTTTAGAAGATAACAGCCGCATGTATGGATATGAGATGACAAAAGCTGTTCGCGAGTTGACAAAAGAAAAAATGAACATTACCGAAGCTGCATTATATCCAGCATTGCATAAGCTCGTAGATGAAGGCCTGTTAGATACAATTAATGAGATGGTAGATGGTAGGGTGCGCAAATATTATTCATTGACGAAAAAAGGAAAGAAAGAAGCTACAACAAAAATTGATGCACTTAATGAAGCCATCGCATCCGTACAAATAATTTTAAATTCAAAATTGGCTTATGAATAAGACAACCTTAACCAGGAATCAATTGCAACAGCTAACGGCATTTATCGAGTCCAGGGGTTTTAAAGAGCCATTCGTGGTTATGGAGATATTGGATCACTTCGCTTGTAAAGTTGAAGAGAAACTTGAAAATAGCCCAAATCTCACGTTAGAAGATGCAATGCATAAAGCGCACGCAGACTTTGGCGCATTGGGATTTTCTCCCATTTCATCTACTTATTATGCGTACTTAAAAAAGAAGTATAAGTCCATTTACAATTCTCAAAGAAAAAAGATATTTACGTCTTGGTTCTACATGCCGCTTTTAGCTGTTATAGGTATTATAATTTACAAAGCATTTGCATGGTGCGAGATTAATAATTATAGGCATTTATTTGAAATAAACGATGTTGCAAATTCGTGCTTTTTATTATTCTTTGTGAGCAGTGCTTATTTAAGAACTTATTCACAGGATTTTCCTAAAAAAATTGATCCTATTAAAAGTACCATTTTGGCTGTCGATGTTACATTACCGATAGGATTAGTATTTATAACTCCTCATTTCAATAAGCTTTCGGAAAGAGGCATAGCTATTCTAGGAACAATGTATGCTTTAGTCTTTGTTTACCTGTGCATCAGGCATATTTCTTTACATAGAACATTAAAGATCGCAAAGAAAGAAATTGAAGAAACAAGTAATAATTATAATAACCTGGTAGCATAAAAAAATCCCTTTAGCGCTATCTAAAGGGATTGTATAATATTTCAATCTTAGTTATTTCTTCATATACATTACTTCTTTTATCAGTTTCACTGTACGTGGTACATCTGGTAAAAAGGCTGCAACAAGGTTAGGCGCGTAATGCATATTGGCATCGGCAGTGCAAATACGGCGGATCGGAGCATCCAGGTAGTCGAACGCTTCTTTTTGTATACGATAAGTAATTTCAGAAGATATGCTCCCATAAGGCCATTGCTCTTCCACTATTACCAGGCGATTTGTTTTCTTTACAGATTCAACGATAGTTTGCCAATCGAGTGGACGGATGGTGCGTAGATCAATTACTTCCGCATTTACATTTTCTTTTGCGAGTTCGTCTGCCGCTCCCATCGCTATCTTCATCATCTTGTTGTAAGAAACAATAGTCACATCGCTGCCTTCACGTTTCACTTCTGCCTTGCCTATCGGGATAGTATATTCTTCTTCTGGTACTTCACCTACGTCTCCATATGCTACTTCGCTTTCCATGAAAATCACAGGATCATTATCGCGAATAGCTGATTTCAATAAACCTTTGGCATCATATGGATTGATAGTCGAAATCACCTTTAGTCCCGGCACATTTGCATACCAGTTTTCAAAGGCTTGCGAGTGCTGTGCAGCAAGTTGTCCTGCAGAACCATTAGGTCCCCTGAACACAATAGGACAACTAAATTGGCCGCCACTCATGGAGTGTATTTTTGCTGCATGGTTCACGATCTGATCTATTGCCAATTCAGCAAAGTTCCAGGTCATAAACTCTATAATAGGACGTGTATTATTCATGGCCGCGCCTACACCTATAGCCGCAAAACCTAATTCCGTGATAGGGGTATCAATAACACGTTTAGTACCAAATTCATCTAACATTCCCTGGCTCACCTTATAAGCGCCATTATATTGTGCCACTTCTTCACCCATCAGAAAAACAAGCTCATCCCGGCGCATTTCTTCTTCCATTGCTTCACGTAATGCCTGGCGTAATGGTATAGTTCGCATATCTAATATTTGTATTTGTTGCCTCCTTATCGAAAAGGCGCGTAAAGATAATAATAAGAAGATTAATTCTGTTCAGGATGAAATGTTACTGTTCCCATTGCCCCGTTTTCGACAAATTTCAATTTCAGCAAAGTATCATTCAGTTCTATTATATTCATTTTAATTCTATCTCCTGATCCTTTGAGCTTCAATTCATCCAACATTAAATTGCCATCATCATCAAAGTACCATTTTGTAGAATCTATGCTGCCGCTAAAATTCAGGATAGCAAGCCCGTTTTTCCTGAAATCAAACCATGTATCCTGAACATTTTGTACCTGCATTCCTTTTACACTATCCAACCTGCTTTGTAGCACATGGCGCACACTATCCATATTAGAGGTGCCATACAATTGTTCGTTAGTTTGAGCATCCGCAGTTTTACCTACGGTATCGATATATTCTTGTCCTTCTTTGAAATATTCATCCATCTGCGGATTGTCAAATGATATGGCGTGCCATTTTCTTATCAGCATCGATTGTTTATCTCTTTTGCAAGCAAATAGCACCAGAGTAAAAACGAACAGGAGTAATATTCTTTTATTCATGAAAGCTTATATATTTATGGCATTATTAAACGAAAGTATCCTTTCCATTCCTGTGTGGAAAGAAGGCTCTCTAATGATGCAAAGTTGTTTTGATCTGTAACACGCGAATAAGCTGCTTTTAAAAAAGCATATCTTTCCGGATCATTATCAAGTCCTCTCGCAAGCATTCTTACCTGGTCTGTTGTAAAACAGTTATCCAATTTGTCCATCAGGTATTTAAGTCTTGCTTTATCTCCTTTCTGAATCATCTTCTTATAAAGCTCATCATATTTCCTTGGATCCATAGGGGAGGGGCAATCACTGTTGGAAACAGCAATATTCGCACTTAAATTATTTTTCAGATCGCCATTTGCTACACTATTGTTTTCATCATTATTTTGAACAGTTTTCTGATTATTTAGCTCGAGATTGTTTATGAATTGAGGCTCTTTTTTTTGCTGGTTTTCACTGATCGTGGTTGTCGTATTTGTGGCTACGTTATCAGACTCCGAAGTCTGTGTTGTTTTTGTATTTTCTGTTGAAGCATTATTGTTGTCAGGTTGCGTTTGTTCATCAGGCTCCGTTTTTGTGGGGTGGGCAGTTGTTATGTAGCTTTCCTCGGGTTTGTTGGTGGGTACATGATCATCCTGTGCAGCATTCCCCTCAGGCAGGTAGAAATTTTGTTGCAGATCATACAACGAAAACGTTTCCCCTTTTTTTACCAGCAAAAACCCACGATAACTATCTTCCGGAACCACAATAGTATATTTCTGTGGAGGATAAGCATTTTGCTGAAACAGTATCTGTATATTTATAGGGCCAGGTGCTAATTGCGAGATAATACAATAGTTTTTCCCATATCGGGGCTGCATCTGATCTTCCATTTTTACATAAAATGGAGTTTCCTTGTCTCCTTGTATATATACATAAGAGAATCCCTGGGCAATTGTTTTAAATGATGTTAAAACAATTAAAAAGATAAAGCCAAAATATTTAATAAAATTTCTTGATTGCATTTGTTATTCCAATTCTATCAGAACAGTTCCTTTTTCTACTGCAGTACGTTCATTTACTTTTATTGCCTTTACTATGGCATTGCTGGCGGCCTTTAGAATATTTTCCATTTTCATTGCTTCCAGAATTACCAAACCATCACCTTTGTTTATTTGCTGACCGGGTTCAACCAATATTCTTAATACCATTCCAGGCATTGGAGCCTTTACCGGCTCTGCTTTTTGCATTGCTTTCAGATCCATGCCCATGCTGGCCAGCAATTGATCTATAGGCTCTTTTATTCCAATTTTATATACCTGCCCATCTATTCGGAGAGTTAGCTCCTTATTCTTTGCGTCTTTCTTTTCTATTAAAGCGGTATAGCTCTTATTATTATATAAAATGCTGATCAGGCCATTAGGTTGTTGTTGTATATCCACATTCACAGGCGAGTTGTTTAGATACCATTGTCCTTCTTCCTGCCTTACGTTGAATGAGTTATTATCATTAACCGTTATTTGCAACATGGATACTAGAAAGTTTTAGAACGGCAAAAATAATCAATTAACAATGGTTGTGCCCATTTTATCTGAAAGTTTATATGGTATATAATAAAATATAATTCTCACTCGTTTAAGGTGATGTAACTTCCTGCGCTTAATTTTACTTTTACCGACTACTTGCTATAAATATTAATTCAGGAATCCATAACTAATCATGAAGTATTTCTTCCCATTGGCGATCGTCTCTTTTTGCCTGCTTTTTTCGTGCAGCAATTTCAAAAAAACAACAAAAAGAAAAGACCAAACCCAATATGTATCGTTAGATACTGTAAAAATTACAGCTAAAAAGGCTGACACAATTTATAGAGGATCAGCCCCGCGCATTTGGGATATAACTCATACAAAAGTGGCTTTATCATTTAATATGCAGGAAAAAACTGCTGATAGCAAAGCATGGATAGATTTACATCCATATTTCTATGCCACCGATACATTAGTGCTTGATGCAAAAAGCATGCGTATAGATGCTGTAGAATTAGTAACAAATAGTGGCAATCATCCGCTTACA
The DNA here is from genome assembly GCA_035606335.1 of Flavipsychrobacter sp. Lineage (GTDB taxonomy): Bacteria > Bacteroidota > Bacteroidia > Chitinophagales > Chitinophagaceae > DATNFP01. The sequence continues at coordinate 25,900 of DATNFP010000159.1, forward strand.
TATATCTATAAGGGCGACTCATTAAAAATATGGTTGAATAAAGTTTACCAGGCAAGGGATTCTATTCAGCTATACATAGCTTATACAGCTATGCCATACGCTTCACAAACCGGGGGAAGCGCTGCAATAACAGATGACAGAGGATTATATTTTATCAATACCGATTATAGTATACCTGGCAAACCTGCACAAATATGGACTCAGGGAGAAACAGAGTCTAATTCACATTGGATGCCAACGATAGATAAGCCTAACGAACGTATGACTACCGAAATAGAGTTGACAGTGCCTGATAGCTTTGTAACATTAAGCAACGGCTATATGACAAGGCATATACAGCTTAAAAATGGTATGCGCAAAGACATATGGAAAATGGACTTACCCATACAGACATACGCGATCATGTTTGCTATTGGCAAATTTTCCATCATTAAAGATCATTGGAGAGATAAGGAAGTAAGCTATTATGTGGAGCCCGAATATGCACCATACGCAAGCAAAATGTTTAATAATACTCCAGAAATGATCGAGTATTTTTCTAAAATTACAGGCATTCCGTATCCATGGAACAAATATGCACAGGTAGTGGTAAGGGATTATGTATCGGGTGCAATGGAAAATACAGGCGCCAGCTTGTTTGGAGAGTTTATGAATCAGAACGCACGCGAAATTGCGGATAGAAATTTTGAAGATGTCGTTTCTCATGAATTATTTCATCAGTGGTTTGGGGATTATGTTACTTGTGAATCATGGTCAAATATAACCTTGAACGAATCTTTTGCTGACTATAGTGAAAAGCTGTGGAGACGATATAAATATGGTGATGCCTCTGCAGATAAGCAGGCAGATGATGCTTTGCACAAATATCTCAATTATGCTGAATCAACCGACCAACCTTTAGTGCGTTTTTATTACAACGATAGGGAGGCTGTTTTTGATCCAACATCTTACGAAAAAGGTGGAGCGATACTTTATTATCTCAATGAATTGATGGGAGATGATGCTTTTCACAAAGCAATGAACATATACCTTACCAAAAATGCATTATCTTCTGCAGAAGCAACCCAATGGAGGTTAGCCATAGAACAAGCGACAGGTCTTGATTGGAATTGGTTCTTTAATGAGTTTTATTATCATGGTGGCCATCCTTCTTTAAATGTCCAGTATAATTATAACGATAGCGCTCAACAATTGGTAGTTACAGTACAACAGACTAATGCAGATAGCCAATATAAATATCAATTGCCTCTAAAAACTGCTGTTATTTATGGCAATAATAAGGAAATGGTAAACTGGGACATTAATAATAAAATTCAGACTTATACTTATTCATATAAAAATGGTATGCGCCCGGTAATTGTTCCTGACGCACTGCATTGGCTGCCGGGATCAATAAAAGATGATAAAAAACTGCAGCAATGGTTTGTACAGTTTAATAATTGCAACGACTACATAAGCAAAAGAAAAGCGGTAGCGGCTGCATACCAGGCACAAAACGATAGCCTCGCAACTATAATTTTTCATAAAGGATTGAAAGATGATATTTACGAGATCCGTGAATATTCATTAAAATTATTAGGCTATATAAAAGATACCACTAAATGGAAAAAAGAATTTGTGAATGAAGTAGAATGGATGGTAAATAATGATAAAAATAATAATGTAAGAGCAGCAGCATACAATTTGCTTGGCAATTGGGATGTAAGGATAAATGCTCGCGATCTGCAACAGGCGATCTATGATAGCTCATATAGTATAGCTGGCGCTGCATTGTATGACCTGTCCATTGTTGATTCCGACAAGGCTTATGATCTGGCAAAGCAGTTGCTGCTTACCCATCCTGAAGCTGAGCTCAAAGCAAACATCTGGAATTTAATAGGGAAAAGAGGCAAATCGGCTGATGTCAGTCTATTTGAAAAGGAAGCAGATTATGTATATGGAGCTAAAAAGTTCCAGTTTGCTTATGGGCTTTATACCTATTTGCTAAACGTTCAAAATGATAGCTCATTTAAAAGGGGACTAAATGTATTTACACAGCTTATGGATAACGAAGGTGTAAAAACATATAAAAGTGGTCTTGCCTCTTATGTATTTTCATTAGCAAAAGTATATAAAGGAAGAGCTGAATCAAATGATAAAGAAAGCTATGAAACTATCCATGCAACCATAAGATACCCTGTTATAAAAAGCTACATCAAACACATGATGGATACCGAAAAAGATGAAAATATTTTGAAAAAATACAAAACTCAGAATGATGAGCTGAATAGTAGTGGTAGTGGGAACTAATAAGTAATCTTAGATAGTTACTGAGTCGCTTTTTGTAAAAAGTTTTGATGTAAGGTAATTATCTGTGGTATTATGGCTTTTGTTTCATCATTTACTATTACATAATCGCAGCGTTTCATTTTTTCATCTTCGTCCATTTGGTTTGCTATGCGCCGCATTATACTTTCCCGGCTATTATGGGTACGCTCTATAGTCCGCTTGATACGAAGCTCGGGTGGGGCATAGACTCCTACCATAACATCCATCTCTTTATAACTGCCACTTTCGAAAAAAATTGCGGCTTCTTTTATTATGTATCTGCTTGTTTGTTTTTCTACCCACTGCCGCCCATAATTGATAGTGGCCGGATGAACTAAAGCGTTTAATTGATGCAGCTTTTGAGGTTCTTTAAAAACTACGGAGGCAACTTTTATTCTATCTAATTTGCCATTTTGATATATACCTTCTCCGAATAGTTGCTTAATGCTATTAGTTAAAAGTATGTCATTATCCATCAGGTATTTAGCAGCATCGTCTGCATAAAAGATAGGTATGCCAAGTGTATTAAACACCTGGCATACCGTAGATTTTCCTGAGCCAATGCCACCCGTAATACCTACCTTAAGCATTGGATATAAGTTTATTTTGTAGTGGCAGCTGTAGTAGAAGTACTATCAGCGCTCTCTGCTTTCTTGCGATAAGCATTAGTTAGCTCCATAGAAATTGCTGAACGTTCTACGGTCATAAAAGTGCCGCGGCTTATTTCAATTTGTAATGTACCGTCTTCGTTAATACGATTGATACGGCCATGTATACCGGCACTTGTAACTATCTGTTCTCCGCTATTAATGCTTTCAGCAAATTTCTTTTGTTCCTTAGCACGTTTAGCTTGTGGGCGTATCATAAAGAAATACATCACCAAAAGCATACCTCCCATAAAAAGCAAACCAAAACTGGCACCGCCTGGCTGTGCTTGTAACATTACGTTTAAAAGATTCACAAACATTTGTTTTTAATTATTAAATATAGATTGAAAATTACGAATTATTATTTTTTGAAAGAACTTCGCCCTTTATATATAGTGTCTTTAAGCCATACTTTGAATTACTGTTCACTTCCACAGATTTTTCCTGATGTCCTGATTTTCCGGTAGAGTTAAATTTCACCTTTATCGTACCGCCCTTGCCCGGCTGGATAGGATCTTGTGGATAATCAGCCACTGTGCATCCACACGACCCTGTTGCACCGCTTATTAACAAAGGACTTTTCCCATTATTCACAAAATCAAAATCATATTCAATTGTTTCACCTTCATGTATAGAGCCAAAATCGTGTAAGGTATCTTTAAAATCCATTGATGGCAGCTTATCCATTTCAGCAGTATCTATTCCTGATGCGGTATGTGCATTACTTATCAGGCTGGTTGGCAATGCATTGCTATCCAATCCATGGGTGTCTCGTGTATTACCGCTATTATTACATGCTGCAAGGCATAAAATGCTGATCGCCAAAAAATACTTTTTCATCTTAAAGATCATATGCAAAGTTAAGGCTTACGTGTACGTTCCTGTTTCCTGACCATATTTTCTTTTTCCAGGTCCTTCAGAATGTTATCCAATACCCCGTTTACAAACTGGCCACTCTGCGGCGTACTATACAATTTTGCTATCTCTATATATTCATTGATAGTGACTTTAGTAGGTATAGTAGGAAAGTAAAGGAACTCGCAAACTCCCATACGCAACAATAACAAATCAATCAACGCCACACGCTCTGCATCCCAATTGATCAGTTTAGGTTGTATCAGGCTCATGCAATATTCTTCCTTATCCAGCACAGTATGTAATAACAAATGAGCATATTCATTTTTCTCAGGTGATATGGGACTTAGAAAATTTACTTTAGTACTGTTCTTAAAGAAATTTTCCATTAGCATTACCGTCATTTCTCTATCATCTTCCCATCCTGGCAATTCATCTATGAAATGATCACCTAATTCCTCATTTTGCAGTATCAGTTTTTCCCAGATAAACTGAATTATAGCTTTTTCATGTTTAGGTTCACGTTTCTCAGTAGCTATATATTCAATATATTCCGGAGACTTTTCCAGTTGCAGGTATATTTTCTTTATCCATTCATCGTCTATATACTGCTTTATCTTAGGTTCTTTTATTTTTTCGGCAAATGTGTTGTCAGATAATATTTGCCAAAGAAACTCATTGCCTGCTATTTTAGTGTTCACATTAAGATCTTCGGCCGTAGGTAAGTATTTCGAAGCTTTTTGATGTGAATTTATTTCCGAATATTGTGCTGCACGCAGTGTATATAAAATGGAAATGGTGAAAAGATCTAATGATTTAGCAAGCTTTTCATTTAGAATAGTAGAGCCAATCTTTTTATTCAATTCCGTTTTTCCGTTCTCAGTGGTACAAATGGTGTAAAGGGTTTGCATCACTTTTACCCGGATATTTCTTCGACTGATCATAGTATCTTAAAGAGCCTGTTTGCGGCGCAAAGGTAGCTTATTTTGCGCGATTTATGTACGTTTTGATCAATATTCTCTTTAAAAATTTAGCATTTTTATATTCTCTCTATTCTTAAAGATAGATAAAAAGTTTATTTTTGCATCGGTGCCAAACCTCAGAGATTGTAATGGATGAGCAATTATCTTTATTACAATACAAGAAAGCCTCCGCGTAAAGCAGAGGCTTTTCTTTTTCAATATCTACTATATATTAATGCATCCCTTCCGAGATATTAACTTTTTTATTTTTATTGCCTTTTACAATTAATACGAATGGAACACAAATGATGAATAGTATCCCCAGGTATAAAAAGACATCCATGTAAGAAAGTACACTGCTCTGTTTCGTTACAATGTAATCCAATGCCTGGTATCCGCTATTCAATGCAACATTCGGAGACATTCCTTTTCCGGCAAAGCTTCCTTGTAATCCTTGTACCCTTTGTTGCACGGAAGGCAAATTCCTGTTCAGGCTGGTAACAAGGTCATTTCTGTGCACCATATTTTGGCGAGCCATAAACGTGGTAATTAATGCCACACCAAATGATCCTCCTAATTGGCGCATCATACCGGTAAAAGCGGCACCTTCGCCTATCTCTCTTCCTTTTAGTGTAGAGAGAGATAGGGTAGTGATGGGGATGAATAGCATACCCATACCCATACCACGCACAATTAGCATCCAGAAAAATGCGTCCGCTCCGGTATCGGGGGTTAGTATTTTATATCCCCAAAAACAGAAAATTGCGAATGATATCATTCCTAAGGCAACTAAGTATTGCTGCTTAATGCCTTTTTGAAGCATTTGCCCGATAATAGGCATCATAAAGGCTGTCGTCAAGGCTGATGGAATCAAGAGCTCTCCCGCCTGCAATGCCGTCCATCCCAATGAGCTTTGTGTATACAATGGAATGATAAATGTAGACCCATAAAGCCCAAATCCCAGTATAAACGACAGGATAGTACCGACTCGAAGATTCGTGTTTTTTAACACGCGTAGTTGCACAATGGGGTTTCTGAACGTAAGTTCTCGCCATATAAAGAAATAAAATCCCAATCCGGAAACAATGGCAAGAATAAGTATCGCCTTACTGCTAAACCAATCATCTTCCTGGCCGCGTTCCAACACATACTGAAGCGCCCCGACAGCCATTGCCAGAAATGCAATTCCCCACCAGTCAATATCTTTAGCTAATGATTTCTCTGCATATTTTGGGCTGCGCACAAATTGCAGTGTCATTAATGTTGCAATGATGCCTATTGGTATATTGATGTAGAAGATATATGGCCATGAATAATTTTCGACAATATAACCTCCTAATGGAGGGCCTAATGTAGGTCCTATGATTACACCAAGTCCGTAAATAGCTTGAGCCATTCCTCTTTTTTCCTGTGGATAGCTTTCAGTGATG
>DATNFP010000160.1:0-17584 GCA_035606335.1 Flavipsychrobacter sp.
TATCTCCCCAGCCCATGCACTCAGCCCAAATAGCATGATTGCCAAACACAAAATAGTCTTTAACACAACCGAAAAATACGATTACGCTGTATGTAATTAATCTCATGCTATTAAAAAACACACATTATCAAAGATTGCTTCGAAGCTCGCAATGATCCTCATAAAACAAAAATGACCCCCATAAAAAACACTATGCATATACACACCCCAAATCGGCATTCTAAAACTTCATCGGGCACGCACGAACTGCGGCCGCTAAATAAGAAATCCCCCACGAAAACAGAGTATAGCTTGCCCGCAAAGCGCGGAGCGATCCTTTAAGGGGCGCCTTTTCTTTGTTGCTCTTTTGGCGAAACAACAGAAAGTAAGAGCGGAAAATGAAAAAACCACACAACAAAATCAGAATCAACTAGTAAAACATAAAAAATTGCATTGCCCAAACCCCACATTTACAAAAACAATACTTTTAATCCATAAATATCACGGAAATTTGCACTGTATGACTCACCTGACTTCGCTGAATAAGTATTTTGTTCGTTATAAATGGAGGTTGCTGCTTGGTTTAATATTTGTAAGTGTATCAAACTTTTTTGCCGTTGCTTCTCCTGTAGTTGTGCGTAACGTGCTGGACCAGGTGCAAAAGAATATCAATATCCACGACCTCTTCACATTCAATATTAGCAGGTCGCTTGTAACGGGATATATATATGGGCTGGTATTATGGAACGGGTTATTGCTGTTAGGCCTTGCATTGATGCGTGGCGTTTTTATGTTCATGATGCGGCAGACACTCATTGTGATGTCGAGACATATTGAATACGACCAGAAAAATGAAATTTTCAATCACTACCAGCAACTGCATACCCATTTCTACAAAACACATTACACGGGCGACCTGATGAACCGTATGGCAGAAGATGTATCGCGTGTGCGCATGTACACGGGGCCATCCATTATGTACGCAACCAACGTACTGGTGCTCACTATAATGTGTGTATGGAATATGGTGCATGTAAACCCCATGCTTACTTTATACGTCATGCTGCCCTTGCCCATTTTGGCTTTTTCTATTTACTACGTCAATAAAATAATTTATAAAAAGAGCGGAAAGATACAGGCTCAATTGTCTGACCTTACCACTACCGCGCAGGAATCGTATTCCGGTATCAGGGTGATAAAATCGTTTGTGCAGGAAAAAAATATGTTGGGTTATTTTAAAGACAATTCAGAGAAGTATAGAAAAAGCTCTATCAATCTTGCATTAACAGAAGCGATCTATTTTCCGACGATGAACCTGTTTGTTGGGTTAAGCATGCTTACAACAATATTGATAGGCGGCTACCTCGCGATACATGGAAAGATCACTACGGGAAACATTGCTGAGTTTGTTATTTACATCAACCTGCTCATGTTCCCTATTTCCAGCATTGGTGCTGTAGCTTCGATGATACAACGTGCCAGCGCATCGCAAAAAAGGATAGATGAATTTTTACATACGGAACCTGAAATTGTTTCCCCGCTCAATCCCGTAAAACATTCATTACAAGGTAGTGTTGACTTCAAAGATGTATCATTTACCTACGCTCATACAGGCATTAAGGCATTGCAACATTTTTCACTCAATATTAAGCCCGGACAAAAAGTAGCAGTTATCGGGAAAACAGGTTCGGGTAAATCTACATTGGCGCATCTGCTATTACGTATGTATGATGCGCAGCAGGGTGAAGTATTGCTGGACAATATTTCAATAAAAGAATTTGATCCCCAGGATCTGCGCAAACAAATAAGCTATGCACCACAGGAAGCATTTTTATTTTCAGATACTATTTACAACAACATAAAGTTTGGCAGAGATGATGCGACCGAAGCAGATGTAAAAGAGGCAGCACGACTCGCCGACCTGGAAAAAGATATTGCCACATTATCTAAAGGATATGAAACTGTGATAGGAGAACGTGGAGTGATGTTATCGGGCGGACAAAAGCAGAGGATGGTACTGGCAAGAGCATTGCTAAAAAACAGCAAGCTGCTGATAATGGATGAATCGCTTTCGGCAGTAGATACGCAAACCGAAAAAACAATATTGGGCAACCTGCAAAATTACCTGGAAGATAAAACCACCATTGTCATTACGCATCGCATTTTTACCAATTGGGTATTCGACCAGATAATTGTTATAGATGATGGCCATATTGCAGAGCATGGTACACATGATGAGCTGATGCAGCTGAATGGTCGCTACGCCAAGCTATACAGGCACCAGACAGAGATCACAGAAGAACAACAGGTATAATTTATTATTTATCAAATTGCATTGGCAGCGTTATCTTTTTGCCATTGCGCTGTACAGTTACTTTTGTTTTGTCCCCTTTATTGAAATGGCTTAATGCTTCCATATAGCTCTGCATACCATTTACTTTATATTCGCCAAGTTGTGTGATGATATCTCCTTCTTTTAATCCTGCTTTCATAGCCGGCCTGCCATCGCTTACACCATCTATCCTTACTCCACCATCCTGGAAAGAGTAGTCGGGCATAATGCCAAGCGTTACTTTAAAATTTGTTCTGCCTACTGTGCTGAGTTTTGTTGCTGTAAATTTGGGCTTAGGCTCTTTGTCCATCTTAGCAACGAGTTCATCTACATAGGTAATTACCTTAGCTTCTCCCGGATAGTTTATTTTGTCTGCGTCGTCGCTCGGCTTGTGATAATCCTTATGCGTGCCTGTAAAGAAAAACAAAACAGGAATGCCTTCATAATAAAACGATGTATGGTCTGATGGCCCAACACCTGAGCTATCAAAAACCAACTTGAATTGCTTGTTTGACTCTGTGATCAATTTGCCCCATACAGGAGAAGTACCTATACCACCCACCTCAAGGGAATGAGTGCTATCATTCAGGCGACCTACCATATCCATGTTTATCATGTAGGCTATGTGCCCACTATCGAGCTTGTTATTTTTTACAAAGGCCTTTGAACCAAGCAATCCCAATTCCTCACCTGAAAAATTGATGAACAGGTAATTATGATAATACAGCTTATTCTTTTTTATCCATCGCGCCACTTCAAGTACCGCCGCAGTGCCACTTGCGTTATCGTCTGCACCGTTAAATACCGGATGGTCTTTACCTGTGTACAAAGTGTTGCCATCTTCGCCATGTCCAAGGTGGTCGTAATGAGCGCCTATTATTACTGTGTAGGGTGCACCATTATCTATATATGCGGCAATATTATTTCCTGTGCGTTCAGGTTTGTCGAGCACAATATTCAGATCTATCTGTACACTTTCTCTTTCTTTGTAATTGGTGTTGTTCTGTACATATTTCTGATAGGCATTGTAGCTAAGAAAAGCAACTGGTATGGTAACACTTTCATATTCTGAACGACCATTGAATTCAGGCGGATATTTTGAACCATAGCTATCATAAAATAATACACCTGTCGCACCGTGTTCGGCGGCGTCTTTACTACGATCGAACATTGATTTTTCACAATCGAAATGCGGGTCGTTGGCTTCGTCTTTATCGCTGTATAGTCCTATCATCCAAACACTGCCTTGCTCCATTACATCTGGCAGCACTTCGCTATAAGCATGCTTATTGGCACTAAACGGGAGTGGAAAGGCCTCTTCGTTAAGATGAGTAAAAGTGCCTGCTACTTTTATCTGGGTATTGGCTGATATGGTTTTGCCATATACAAAATTGAATGGGTGAATATATTTGCCTTTGTAGGGTTTTATCCCGCCATCTTCATATTGCTGTATGATAAAGTCGGCAGCTTTCTTTTCACCTTCAGAACCAGTGCGACGGCCTTCGAGTTCGTCCGACGCCAGATAATTTATATCAGCTTGCAGTCTTTTAATAACCTTCCTGTCGGCACGGCTTTGCCCCAGGCTTTGTTGCTGCTGTAGAAGAAAGATGCTTAATAACAAAGGAAGTATAATAAAACGGGAATTCATCGACCTTGTTTGTATAACAAATTTACGTTTCATTCTTTCTTTGTTATAATATGTAATAACAAATTTTGAACATAAAAAAGCCTGCCTTACCAGGGCAGGCTAAAATCCATGACCTCTCGCTTACTCTCCAACGTGTTGTAACGCACCTTCCTCTGTAACCACCAGAACACCTTCGTCTTCCGGCATTGCTTCACTGCCATTGGTTGGCAGGACAATATCTACATTAGAAATATCTTTAAGTTGGGGTAATTGGGCAGAAGAATTGATACCTATGTAGTCCATAAAGTTTTTAGAGGTAGCATACACCAGGGGTTTCCCTACCATCTCTTCATTACGCCCTGCTATGATGATCAGCTCTTTTTCTAATAACTTTTGTATGGAATAATCCGCACTTACACCGCGTATAAACTCTATCTCCGACTTGGTGATAGGCTGCTTGTAGGCGATGATAGCCAATGTTTCCATGGCTGCTGTGGATAGTTTTTTAATATGCTTGTCGCCGTTTAGCTGTAATACGGTTTTATGATATGCTTTTTTTGTAAGGAATTGATAACCACCACCTGCTTCCCTAAGCTGGAAAGGATAATAAGAAGCATCATATTTTTCACGGATAGCATCCAGGCAGGTAGCAATTCGCTCGCTTTCAATCGGAGTTTCCAAAGCCTGTCCCAGCAATTCAGTCAATTCTATCTGTGTAACCGGTCGTTCGCTTGCAAAAATAAGCGCCTCTACATGTGGCATTAATTGTTCGATATCCATAGCTACAATTTTGTTCCTCACTATCGAAAATAGTACACCTCATTAACTTTCAACAGATAAAGTAATGCACAGGTGTGAATAAAAAACAAGCCATTTCCAGCCTGATTTTCAGTGGAATATGCAAATTTACTAATAAGTAGGCGGTTTAACTTATAAGAAACCGTTAAGAATAGCGTTGGATATGGCTATTTGTAGGAATATTGGATTGTGTCTCGCAATCCTGGCAATTGCTCTATTCTTTGTACAACATTCCCATTTTTGTCGTTTGTATATTGAAAATTGAAATTAAGCCCAGTTGTGCTACCAAATACAAACACGGAATCACTAACCACCTGGTGGGGATTAAGAAATAAGACCGCCGAAGTCATATCATTGTCGTCCCTAAAATAATTTAGCAAGGGCAAACTATTCTCAATCAACCATATAACAGGAAAAAAACTATTGTTATTATTTAGAGTGGTGTTGCATGCAAAGACATGGGTTAGGCTTGAATTAGTGTCTGAATTATGAATATAATAACAACGTGCTCCAATTATATCATTTGTGGCAGTATCTTTCTCAAGATCGTAGTATGTAGAAGTACCGTCAGGAAGTTTTATATCTGAAATAATCCTTGATAAGGACGAGCCATTATATTCAAAAGTATATTCCCCTGTAAGCCCTAAATATCTTTCACTCATATCAAAGTAGCCGTACGACTTAAATGTATCCATTTGATTATTACTGTTATAACTAATTTCATGATAACCAATAACCCTGGTATTTGTTGAGTCGTAAAAAGTTATTTTAGTGCAATTATTTCCAGAATAGTTAAGTATTATATTGCCATCCATAATGTAATCGGGAATATTAACTCTTACAGCATTATTACCAATATAACTCAGGGTAATAGTTTTCTTGACCTGTGACGTATCGTACGGCATAGAGAAACTACTTGTGATTGAATATAAGCGATTACCCGAAGGAGAGCCGGATGAAGAAGAAATAGAATTATTTTTCTTACAGCTAATAAAGAACGCAATAAGCAATAATAGAAGGATTACTTTTTTCATGTTTAGAATTTATAGTATTTGAGAATTAAATTATAATACGCAATTAAATATGACTATTTGTAAGAATATTGGACAGTATCAATTCCCTCACTATATGTGCCTTGGTCTATTCTTTGTATTGTGTTGCCATTGTTGTCATTCAGATATTGATAAGTTCCGCTTAGCCCCGAATCGAGACCGATAGCGCTCGCTGAATCATTAATTACCTGATGAGTATTAAAATAGGGTATTGCCGTCGTTATATCGCTAAAATTTGCATTATCTATACTAATGGTTCCTTCTATTAGCCATAATACAGGAAACAATAAACTTTGTTTGTTTTGTGTGGCATTATTTGTGAACGTATAGTCTACAAAGGTGTCATAATAATTTACTGCCGTGTCAATTTGATTAATCCGCAATCTTGTTATATCATTTGTAATTGGATCTTGTGTAACATTATAATAAACAACAAGTCCTTTCATAGCATTTGAACTCTGCTCGAAAATTTTTGATAAACTTAGCCCGTTGTATTGAAAAGTATATTCTTGTGAAAAAGTTACCCCACCTCCATTAGAATAATACTGATATGAATTAATCATAGTTACTTGGTTATTGCTATTATATGCAATATTATGGGAGCAAAGAATATTGCTATTTGTTGAATCATAAAATGATATTTTGGTACAATTATTCCCGGAATACGTAAGCACTATACTACCGAAATAGGGAAAGTCCGGGAAAGTGATCTTTACTGCATTATAACCAATATAGCTTAACGTTAAGGTGCGGTGAATTATGTAAAGGCGTCCATTGTTCCTTATTATAAATCTGCCAGTAATTGTATTTATATGGCTCGTAGAAGCTCCTGAAGGCTTTGGACTTTTCTTACAACTAACAAATAAGGCGACTAGCAATAATAGTAGAAATATCTTTTTCATATTTAGAATTTATAGTCCTGCTTAAATTACGACATTCAAATTAATATATATAAATCTTGTACTTTAATCTTAAAACAATCTACTTGTAAGAGTAAAATGTACTGTCGTTAAGATGAAAAATCTCACTTTCCATTCTTGCCACTATATTTCCATTATTATCATTCATGTATTGATAAATTATTTCTGAATTAGACGTAAATGAGTCGATAACCATCTGATGCCTATTGAGATAAGGCATTGCAGTTGTGATATCGATATATTTGGCATGGTTCATTTTCAGGCTGCCTTCTACTAACCATATAATTGGGAAAAAATTCTGCTTATTTATAGTGGTGTTGTAAGTGTATGAATAAATGGATGTTGTATCGTCATTACTGCTTTGAATAGTATCAATAACATATTGATGCAATTGTGTAATATCATTCGCAGCATCACGCTGAATTTTATAATAAATTGTATCTGAAACGGCAGGACTTTTCCAAACTATTTTTGATAATATTGAGTTTGAATAATAAAAGTCAAATGATTGCGTATTGTCAAGACTGTTTATATACTTGTCGAAATAACCATATGTTTTAATTGAAGCTACCTCGTCATTACTATTGTAGGTAATATCGTGATAGCCTATTAAGCTGCTATTTGTAGAATCATAAAAGGATATTTTTGTACAATTATTTCCTTGATAAGCTAATATAATGTTGCCAGCTAAAGGATAATTGGGCAGAGCAAACTGTACTATGTTATTCCCATTATACTTTAATGTAAGTGTACTTTTGACAATACCAGGATCATTATATATTGGCAAATATCCTGTGATTGAAGATAAAATTTTTGCTGTTTCGGGTGTAGAAGGCGACGTTTGCTTATTTTTCTTACAGCTAATAAAGAACGCAGCGAGCAATAATAGAAGGGTTGCTTTTTTCATATTTAGAATTTATAAGTAACTGCAATTTAGTTAAGATAAATCTAACTAAGATATTCCAATCAATAATATTTGAGGGAATATACCTATCAATATTACTAAGCCGCAGGTTAATACCAACACAAACTTGTCTCCTGCTGAAACCGGAGAATGAAGTTCCGGGGTACCTTGCTTAAAGTACATGGCTATAATGACGCGGAAATAATAGTACGCACTTACAGCTGCCATTAATAAGCCGAATATTACCAGCCATAATAATTGCCCTTGCTGTACTGCTGCCTGCAATACATAATATTTAGCCATGAAACCACCCGTAAGAGGGATGCCGGCTAATGAGAATAAAAATATAGCTGCTACAAATGCCAGTAACGGCTCTTTTTTAGCAAGTCCGTTAAAACCATCGTACGTATAATCTTTCAGCTTCATCAGCACAGCAAATATGCCAACAGTAGCTATTGTGTAAGCAACAGCATAAATAATAATGCCCTGCCATGATGTAGCATTTACAGACAATACCGCAAAGAGCATAAAACCTGCCTGAGCTATAGAAGAATAAGCAAGCATACGCTTTACACTCTGCTGAAATACAGCAGTGATATTACCAATCAATAGCGTTGCGGCAGTAATTACAGCCAGTACAAACATCCAGCGTGTGCTTAAATCTGCAAACGAGGTTGTGAAGAGACGAAGAAATGCTATGAATGCAGCAGCCTTTGCCACCGTTGCCATATAAGCAGTAAATGGGGTTGGTGAGCCATCGTACACATCCGGAGTCCACATGTGCATTGGCGCGGCAGATACCTTAAAAGACAAGGCGATCATGATAAAAATGATCCCAGCCAGCGCTAAAGGATTTATTGTATCGGCCTGTGCGAAGCTTGCCCCAACCAGGCTGAAAGAGCCGGTAGCACCATATAGTAAAGTGATACCCATCAGCAATATACCGGTAGAGAATGCTCCCATCAGGAAATATTTTAAAGATGCTTCACTGCTTTTCAGGTTCTTTTTATCGCTGCCAGCCAGTATATATTGAGGTATGGAAAGTATTTCAATACCGATAAACAGCATTAGCATATTACTATAGCTGGAGAGCACATAAACACCACATAAAATAAAGAAGATGAGCGCGAAATATTCTGCTACGTGCTGCCCCACTCTTTGTATATCCTTACCGACTAACAAAGCATATAAAACAGTACAGGCTGTCATCAGCATATTAAACCACAAGGCATATCTGTCTATGCGGATCATGTTATTAAAATATGCTTCGGGTGATGATGATGAAGTTTGGGTAAGATCCCAAATGTTTACGCCAAGCAATACAAACAGCAGGATAATAGCCAATGTCACGGCATTTTTCTTGTCCTTCACCATTATCCCGGCAAACATCATAACTATACCCAGAATTGTAGCAGCAATAATTGCCTTCATCTTATATGTTTACTTATTTCAAAAATTATCAAAAATATTTATGGTACCAACATACCGGCTATTCCAGATGTAAGATCCAGTAAAGGTTTTGGATATACACCTAGAAAAATGATCAACGCGATAACAATGGCCACTCCTATATATTCATTCACAGTCAGGTCTTTCGTTACTATCATTTCAACCGTATTGCCATAAGTAGTTTTCTGTATCATGTTCAATGTGTACACAGCTCCCAATATCACACCCAGGCCAGCGATCACCATAAACGTGATATGATAGTCAGAAGCCCCCTGAAAGATCCCGTTGAATAACATGAACTCGCCGACAAAACCGTTGGTTAATGGTAATGCAATGTTCGCAAGCGATATGATCACGAATGCTATTGCCATACGCGGTGCGACGCTTGCCATACCTCCCAATTTTGTCATATCACGGGTACCCCAGCGGTTTTCTACCATGCTTACTATCAACCACATTCCTGTTATGTTGATACCGTGATTGAACATTTGCACCATTATTCCGTGCATACCTATATTCGTACTCGAGAAAGCCGCAGCACTCATCAATCCCATGTGTGCGATAGATGAATAAGCAACCAGGCGCTTCATATCTGTCTGCACCATTGCGATGCATGAAGCATACACAATACCTATAATAGAAAGTACAACAATTGTATCGGACCAGAATGCAACACCTGCGGGCAATGCCGGGAATAACCAGCGAAGCACGGCAAACAATCCCATCTTTACCATTAATGCACTCAGGATGATAGTAACGGGGGTTGGAGATTGTTCATAAGTATCAGGCTGCCATGTGTGGAATGGAAATATCGGCATCTTGATAGCGAATGCTATGAAGATGAGCCAGAAAAGCCATTGCTGTGTAGCAGGAGGTAGCGAAGCTCCGGCATGAACGATGCTTAGCCATGAATAGTTACTACCACCTGGATTTTGCTGTGCCAGGAAGATAATTCCGGCCAGCATCATCAGGCTACCTACAAATGTGTACACGAAAAATTTGAATGTAGCCTGTATTCTTTTTTCGCCGCCCCAACGTGAAGCAAGGAAATAAACGGGAATCAACGCTACTTCCCAGAATACATAAAATACCAAAGCATCATAAGCGAGGAATACACCTAACAATCCTGTTTGTGATAACATCATCAAGCCCCAGAAAGAATTGGGCTTTTCAAATGTTTTGTTCCAGCTGCTGATAATGACTATTACAAAAACAATTGAAGTAAGCAGGCACAGCATTGCGCTCATACCATCGGCAGCGAGACTGAACTGGGTACCAAGACTCGGTATCCAGGGAACGCTCCAGGTGATGGGCGCAGTGCCGCTTGATGAGCATAAATACCCGGAAATACCTAATGTTATCAGCGAACCGATCAAAGCCAACACTTTCGCCCCATCGTTTTTCACCGAGAAGCTTAGTATGCCGGCCAATAAAGGAATTACAATCAGTAATACTAAAATCATAATGCTATCGCAATATCTTACTATGGTTATAATTTAATCCAGAAAAAACTTAGTGCAAACAATATTATCATACCCAGCACCATCACAAAAATGTAAAAGCCAACCTGTCCGTTCTGTAATAATCTTAAGCGGTCGCTTCCCCAGCGCACTGTCTTACCAACACCATTCACAAAACCATCTATACCTAAACGCTCTGCATATTTATCAAGCAAGTTTGAAAAAGCTTCAAAGGGGCGAACAATAACTGCATCATATAGCTCATCCACATACCATTTGTTTTCCAGCACTTTTGCAAACCCTGTATTGGGAACAAAATTGGGTCGCTTAGTCCTTGAGTAAGCTACAATGATCATCAGCACAGCCAGGCCAACTGAGATACCCATCAGCATCCATTCGGTGCCTGCCGCCAGATGAAAATCTCCGAAGTTTTTTACCACAGGGCTTAGGTAAAGGGCAATATCATTGTGTTCGCTCATTGCTTCAGGCAATCCCACATAGCCACCGATGACAGATAAAATAGCCAGCACGATCAAGGGAATAGTAATTGCCGCAGGGCTTTCATGCAGGTGATGTTTTTCTTCTTCAGTGCCACGGAAAATACCCGTAAATGTGAGGAAGTATAACCTGAACATATAGAATGCTGTCAGCATAGCTGCAAATGCTCCTATATAATATAGTATGGGGCTATGCACATATGCTGCTGAAAGGATCTCATCCTTTGAGAAGAAACCTGAGAAACCCGGTATGCCCGATATAGCAAGACATGCTATCAGGAAAGTAATCTGGGTAATGCGCATGTGTTTCCCTATTCCGCCCATTCTACGTATATCCTGCTCACCACCCATAGCGTGTATCACACTGCCAGCACCGAGGAATAATAGTGCTTTAAAAAATGCGTGTGTCATTACGTGAAACACAGCAGTGGTATAAGCTCCAACACCCAATGCAAGGAACATAAACCCAAGCTGGCTCACAGTGGAGTAAGCAAGTACCTTTTTTATATCGTATTGCTTTATAGCAATTGTGGCGCCTAATAATGCTGTAGCCAGACCAATGATAGCAACTATATTTAAAGCTAATGGAGCAAGATTGTATAACGCGCTGCTGCGCGCTATCATATAGATACCTGCAGTAACCATCGTTGCTGCATGTATCAATGCAGAAACTGGAGTAGGACCAGCCATCGCATCGGGCAACCATGTATAGAGTGGTATCTGTGCGCTTTTGCCAATAGCACCGATGAAGAGGCAGATAGCCATCCAGTTGTACATATTGCCGGTCATTACCACTTTACCACCGTTCAGTTGTCCAAAAAATTCCTGGTAAGAAAGTGTACCGTAATTGAATAATATCAGCAACATCCCGACAAGAAATCCAAGGTCACCAATGCGATTCATTACAAATGCCTTTTTTGCAGCATTTGTGTAGTCTTTATTTTTAAACCAGAAACCAATCAGTAAATAAGAGCATAATCCCACGCCTTCCCAACCGATGAACATCACCAGGTAGTTCGCTCCCAACACCAGTAATAGCATTGAGAAAACGAACAGGTTGAGGTAAGCAAAATATTTTACCATTCCCTCATCGTCACGCATATACGATGTAGAATATACATGTATCAAAAAGCCTACGCCCGTAATAATTAAAAGAAATAGGGAAGAAAGAGCATCAACCTGGAAAGTAAAAGGAACATATAATTTTCCTGCCTGGATGAAATCGAACAGATGAACCAGTACAGGTCCCTGGAACGAAGCGCTTTTCACTTCGAAGAAAATACCGAGCGACACAATAAAGGAAGCTAATACGGAAAGACTTCCGATCACGCCGCCGGCAGCTTTTGGTAATTTCTTCCAGCCCAGGCCGTTGATCAAAAACCCAAGTAGTGGAAATAGAGGTACTAAGTAAACTAAGTTTGCCATAAACCAAACCCCTTATGGGGCTTTTCGTCAAAACATCTAAAGGATGTTTTCAGTTAATAATTATTTAAACAATTCCCCCAGACTCTTTCCTGCTAAATTCAATTAATGCTTTAACCTGTTCAGGATATTTATATCCACCGAATGCACTTTGCGGTACATCATTACAATCACCGCTAATCCTACAGCTACCTCTGCCGCAGCCACTACCATAATGAAGAATACAAACAATTGCGCTGCAGAATCATTATACATTTTTGAAAATGCAACCAACAGCAGGTTCACGGCATTCAGCATCAGCTCTATACACATAAACACAATGATGGCATTGCGGCGCATGAGCGTACCCATAATACCAATGCTAAATAATGCAAGGCTCAATGCGAGGTAGTAGTATATATAATTCTCCATTTATTAAAAATTCAAAAACTGTATATTAATTCAATACTCAATATGGTCGCTATTCTTCGCTATATGTGCTCTTAGTCTCTTCTTTTTTACCTATTATAACAGCCCCTATCATTGCGCTTAAGAAAAGCACACTGCTTATCTCAAACGGTAATACATATTGTGTAAACAGCACTTTGCCGAGGTTTTGAATTAAACCTATATCTGTAGCTGTTTTATCCATTATCTGTAATGAAGCGGTTCTTAATGAGGCAATAAGCACAAGAAATAAAATACCACCTGCTATTACACCGGCTAATTGCACAAGGCGGCCTTTCTGAGGCTCTACATCTGCATTCAGATTCATAAGCATGATCACAAACAGGAACAAAACCATGATAGCGCCGGCATATACTATAATGTTTACTATTGCCAGGAATTGCGCATTCAATAAAATATAATGACCTGAAATAGCAAAGAAAGTAAGGATAAGGAACAGCACACTATTTACCGGGTTGCGGCTAAGGATAACTCCTAACGCGCTACCGATGGCCATTGCAGTAAGAAACCAAAATAATACGATAAACATGTCCATATATTATTTGGTCTCTTGCTTTTTAGGATGAGGAATTAGTAAGTCGTCCTTTTTATATATAAAGCTCTCGCGTGTATAGTTTGACGGCATTACTGTTTCAGTCAGGTATATAGCATCCTTGGGGCAAGCCTCTTCACAAAAGCCGCAAAAAATGCAGCGCAGCATATTTATTTCATATTTGGCAGCATACTTTTCTTCGCGGTACAGGTCTTCTTCACCCGGTTTGCGTTCTGCTGCTTCCATTGTTATTGCTTCGGCAGGACAAGCAAGCGCGCACAACCCACAGGCCGTACAACGTTCACGGCCTTCTTCATCACGATTCAAAATATGCAAACCACGGAATACAGGGCTGAACGGCCTCTGTTGTTCCGGGTAGCTTATAGTAGCTTTCTTTTTGAAAATATGACTAAGCGTAATGCCCAGCCCTTTAGCTATGGCAGGTAAATAGATCCGTTCCCCGAAAGTCATCGGACTGCGGTTTACCATTACAGCTCTATTAGTTAATTTTTGCATTTTTTTTAGTTCAACTTATTCAAAATACTCTATGCAGAATAAATTTGGATTTTATCTTTTTCAATCCAGGGTTTAAATCCTTCAAACAAAAAACCTTCTTCAACAAGCTCAACGTTGCTATGTAGTTTTTCTTCAAGATTTACTTTAAATCTTAACACATCAAACAAAGACAATCTTTTTTTACTATCGTCGTATTCTACCAGTAAATCCACATCACTTTTCTCGTTTGCTTCCCCTCTTGCATACGAGCCAAATAAATAAATCCTTTTTACCGGCTTATCTTTAAAGTAGTCGGTAACTGTTTGTTTTATTTGTTGTATCGTCAGCATTCCTTTTTAAAGTTATTATTCTACTTTTCAATATTATCTAAATACCCACAAAATCACACCACCAGTAATTACCATATTTACAAGGGCAAGCGGTATTAATGATTTCCAGCCAAGGTTCATCAACTGGTCATAACGAAAACGTGGCAACGTCCAGCGGATGAACATAAAGAATAATATCATGCATATTACTTTGGTCAAAAGCACTAGTATGCATACTATAGTAAACACCAGCGGATTTACGCCGGCAGCAACTTTATCCATGAATGGGAAATTGTATCCTCCCCAGAATAATGTCACAATTACCGCAGAGCTTATAAACAGGTTCACATATTCAGCAAACAGATAAAAGCCCAGTTTCATTGATGAATACTCCTGGTGGTAGCCCATGTTTAATTCGCTTTCGCATTCCGGAAGGTCAAAAGGTGAACGGTTCAATTCTGCAAAAGCACATACCAGGAATATAAGGAAACCTAAAGGCTGCCTGAAGAAATTCCAGGTAAAATATCCGTTCGACCAAAAACCATGTTGCTGAGATACTATTTCGCGCAGGCTTAGTGAGCCGGTGCTCATTAATAAAGCAATCAAGCTGATGCCCATCGCCAGCTCATAAGAAATAGCCTGGGATGCAGAACGAATACTACTTAGTAATGAGAACTTATTATTAGAAGCCCAGCCACCTAACATAATGCCATAAACACCAAGGCTCACAACTCCAAAGATGTAAAGGATACCTATATTAATATCAGCAACCTGGAAAGTGATCACTTTTCCGGTCTTAGTAATATAATCAGGCCCCCAGGGAATGATAGCACTTGTCATACATGCTGTAAGCATGGCAAGGCACGGCCCAAGTATAAATAAAAAACGTGTAGAACGGTCGGGTATGATCTCTTCTTTAAAGAAAAGTTTTAATCCATCAGCCAGTGGCTGCAATAAGCCCAGCGGACCCGCTCTGTTAGGGCCAATACGGTCCTGCATTACAGCGGCAACTTTACGTTCGCCCCATGTGGCATACATAGCCACACCCAGCGAACCCATCAGGATCACGGAAATGAGAATAACTTTCTCTATGATAAACGCTGTATCAATTTGCAGTAACAGCATAATGGCGCAAAAGTAATTAGTTAGTTAAAAAATTAGTATTTCTTTTTTCTTGCTATCAAATCCAGTCTCCATCTAACTTTTAAAATCATCCGAATGTGCAGGGCCTTCTATTTTTGACAGATCTACTTCCGGTTTATTCACATCACTCACCTTATGTATATCCATCAGCAATTTCGGCTGCTTGCCTATCACCTTGTCAATTACTATCGGCGACTTTACCGTATTTTCATAATGTCCCTGTGCAATAACGCTGCTTCTGCTGATCTTTGACGGGCCTTCTATCACCCAGTCTTTTACTTCCTTTTTATGAAAGCGGCAATCGTTACAGATCCATTCTTCTACTTCTCCCCATTGGTCTTTGCGGGCAGTTACGCGAAATACCTCATCGCCACGCATCCACAATCTTACCTTACCACTGCAGGTAGGGCAATCGCGGTGAGCATCTACAGGCTTTGTGAACCATACGCGGTTTTTAAAGCGGAATGTTTTATCTGTGAGCGCACCGACAGGACAAACATCTATCACATTACCTATAAATTCATTGTCCAATGATTTGCCAAGCAAAGTGCTAATTTCAGAATGGTCGCCCCTGTCTAATATTCCATGCTCACGTTTGTTTGTTAGCTGATCGGCAGTGTACACACAACGGAAGCAAAGAATGCACCGGGTCATGTGTAACTGTATATATGGGCCAATATCTTCTTTTTCGAATGTGCGGCGGTCAAATTCGTAGCGGGTGCCTTCATTACCATGGTCGTAGCTCAGGTTCTGTAAGTCGCATTCTCCGGCCTGGTCACATACAGGGCAATCGAGCGGGTGATTGAGCAATAAAAATTCTACTACCCCTTTGCGGGCATCGAGCACTTTTGGAGAAGTAATGTTTTTTACTTCCATGCCATCCATCACTGTGGTACGGCAGCTTGCCATCAGCTTTGGCATAGGGCGCGGGTCTTTTTCGGAACCCTTGCTTACTTCCACCAGGCAGGTGCGGCATTTACCACCACTATCTTTCAGCTTGCTATAGTAACACATAGCAGGTGGCGTTACATCACCTCCTATCATACGCGCAGCATTCAGTATAGTAGTGCCGGGTGGTACTTCTATACTTATGTTGTCTATCGTTACTTTAAACTTTTGAACCTCAGACATTTTCTTTTCGATTCCTTTGCTTTAGACTTTTCTTGTCTTCCGCGGTTTATTAATTATTTATCTGTTTCTTCCTCCACTCCTTCGCACTAAAGTTTATTCATTTCTATGCTGTCGCAGCAGGCAATGGGTCGGCATAATGCGCTAAGCCATAGTTTCTTTTCTGTGATTCTTCAGGGTTCAGCACATGCCATTCAAATTCATCACGGAAGTGGCGTATAGCAGCGGCCACAGGCCATGCGGCAGCATCACCCAACGGACAAATGGTATTTCCTTCTATTCTGCGTTGTATGTCCCACAGCAGGTCTATATCACTCATCTTGCCTTTGCCGTACTCAATATTCTTCAGTATTTTATACATCCAGCCTGTTCCTTCGCGACATGGACTGCACTGTCCACAGCTTTCGTGATTATAGAAACGGGCAAGCGTTAATGTATGGCGAACTACACACTGATCTTCATCAAACACAATAAAACCACCGGATCCCATCATTGTTCCGGTAGTAAAACCACCATCGCCCAGGCTCTCATAGTTCATATAGCGGGTTTCGCCTTTTGCTGTTTTCAGCAATAGGTTAGTTGGCACTATAGGAACTGAAGACCCCCCCGGGATACATGCCTTCAAGCGTTTGCCTTTGGGGATACCACCACAATATTCATCACTGTAGATAAATTCTTCTACCGAGCAGGTCATATCTATTTCATAAACGCCAGGCTTATTAATGTTGCCACAAGCAGATATGAGTTTTGTTCCTGTTGATTTGCCTACACCTATTTTGGCATATTCTTCACCACCCATATTGATGATAGGCACTACTGCCGCTAATGTCTCTACATTATTTACCACAGTAGGACGCATCCAAACACCCTGAACAGCAGGGAATGGTGGTTTCAGGCGGGGATTGCCACGTTTACCCTCCAGCGATTCTATGAGTGCTGTTTCTTCACCGCATATATAAGCGCCTGCTCCACGATGCACATATATTTCACAATCAAAACCGCTTCCTAATATATTCTTACCCAGCCAGCCATTATTTTTTGCTTCCTGTATCGCCTGTTCCAATATATCT
>DATNFP010000161.1:0-12012 GCA_035606335.1 Flavipsychrobacter sp.
TAAGCCAAAGCGAAGATCTTATGGTGGTATTGCCGAGCGTGTTCACCTCTTCCCATTCCGAACAGAGAAGTTAAGCCGCTCATGGCCGATGGTACTGCACCAAAATGCGGGAGAGTAGGTAGCTGCCATATTTATTTTTAACGCCTCATCTACTAGATGAGGCGTTTTTGTTTTTTATAACATTTATCTCTCAATATATTTATGTCATGTCAGATAAACCAACACTCAAACAAACAATCCTTGAAACAGAACGGCTCTTTTTAAGAGAGTTGAACTGGGAGATAATGTATAATCTCTTTACGTATTATACTGATGACGAGATAGTGGCTTTAATGGGATTGAATTCAGAAAATGAACTTGAATTGGAGCGTATGAAGTTCGATCAGGGTATGACTACATATAGGATGACTTTTAAGACTTTTCTGATGGTTGATAAAGCTTCTGGCAAGATCATTGGCAGAACAGGTTTTCACAATTGGTATCCACAACATTTCAGATCAGAAATGGGATACTATATTACTGATGATCGATATTTAAATAAAGGGCTAATGACTGAAGCTAATAAGGCATTGATACAATATGGATTTGAAGAAATGGATCTAAACAGGATAGAGGCTTTTACTTCTCCAAATAATGAACCTTCGAAAAAAATACTTACCAAGCTGGGATTTAAAAAAGAGGGAATATTAAGAGAACATTTCTTTAAGGATAATAGAATGGAGGATTCTATTTGCTTCGCGTTGTTAAGAAAAGAGTATCATAAATAAATTATACTTTATAAATAATACTCCTTTCTCACATCTAAATTTATTAAGAATACTTATGCTTCCTGCACGGCCATAAGTGGATGAACTTCAATTTTTGTAGGGATATCTTTAAATATAGGATTTGATTTAGCTATCTCAACAGCCTCTTCAATATCCTTAGCAACAACATGGAAAAAACCTGCTACTACTTCTTTGCTTTCATTAAAGGGGCCATCCTTGATTATTCCATTGCTTTCGGTTATGAGTCTGCTTCCCTTATCAATAGGATTGGCATTTTTTAATTTCCCTTCTTTAATAAGGTTGCCGATATAAGCTGTTCCGTGCTCCAGATGCTTTTGAAGCTTTTCCGGTGAAAGATCTGACCATATGTCTCCTTCTGTTTTAACAATTAATAAAAAGTCTTTCATAATTCAATTTTTTTGATTTAAAAATTTGATTTTATAACTAAGACAAATGAATTGCTCTGATAGGGACATTGCTCTAAAATACTTTTTCGCGACAATAAGTTAGCCTCCTTTGTAAAAAACTTCTTTCTGCTTCCAAGGGTGCTAAAGCAATGGCAGTCCCTAATACATCGGCCGCTTTATCAAACTCCAGCATTTGTATATGAAACTCAGCAAGCACGGAATAAAACAAATGATATGTTTTAATAGACTGAGTATTTTTCAGTTGCTCTAACTCTAAAATAGCGATCTTGGGTCCACTTACCTTAGAGAGGGCAACAGCGCGATTAAGCAATACAACTGCTGAACTATCTATTTGAATTAGCTGGTTATATAAAGACAGGATACTCTCCCAATCGGTTGATTGATAATTAGCGGCAGAGCAATGATAAGCAGAGATAGTTGCCAGAATGTGATAAATTGAAATTTCCTTATCCGCTGTGAATTTTTCAAGATTTGAAAACCCTTTCCCCATCAATTTAAAATTCCAAAGAGAACGATTTTGGTGTTCCAGCGTAAGAATATTTCCTTCAGCATCCTGTCTTGCTTCAAATCTCGATGCGTTCAATTGCATCAAGGCAAGTAGGGCATATACCGTGGATTTGTTTTGGATTGCTGAGTGGGACGCAATAATTTCAGCCAATCTTATTGCTTCTTCACAGATTTCATATCGGATCAGATCCTTTCCGGTCGAAGCACTATATCCTTCATTGAATAATAAGTAAATGGTTTCTAAAACTACTTGCAGCCTATTCTCTAACTCCTTTCCATTTGGTACCTCAAATGAAATATGATTTTCCCTTATTTTTTGCCTCGCCCTTACGAGACGTTTATTAATATTTTCTTCACTGGTGAAAAATGCCTTTGCTATTTCTGCAATACTGAATCCGCAAAGCGTTTTTAATGTCAGTGCCACTTGTGAGTCTGATGAAATGGAAGGATGGCAACATGTAAACATCATCCTCAATTGATCATCAATAATTTCCTGCTCTGAAAAGAAAAAATTTAGTGCATGTTCAACTGTCCATTCCGATTGTAACCATTGTGTAGCGTCCGCTGAATATTGTCTTTTATACTTTTCCCGGTTGACAATGTTAATTGCTTTGTTTTTTGCAACTCTGAATAGCCAGCCCGATGGATTATCTGGTATTCCTTTATACTCCCATTGTTTTATTGCTTCTATTAGTGAGTCCTGGACAACATCTTCAGCAAGTTCAAGGTTCTCTGAGCCAAAGATCCTGGTCAGGACAGCAATCATCTTTCCTGATTCATGTCTGAAAAGATGATCAACAAGCTGATTTATTTCGAATTGGTTAGCCAATTGTTTTCTTAAGTATTAATAATTGATAATATAATAAAAATTAAGGAAACAATTTTTTGTATGCTTAAAGGGGGCTAAAATTTAATAGCAAAAAAGTTCAACAAAATCTTAGGAGAATTAGTTCCCGTAATCACTCTCTTGCTTTCTGAAATCACCACGTTTCCAGGCCTGAAGGAAATCCGCCCATGCCAAAGGATTAAGAATATTCATGGGTTTTACCTGGTTGTAGTATACAGCATCGGTTGCAAGTTGCTTTTGATACATCGATTGGCTTTCACGACCGTCGCGCGGTAGCGTATATGCCAGCATTCTTAATGTATATTTATTGGTATTTCTTTCAGCTATCGAATATTTATCATCCGGTATATTCCAGTGAGTAAATGCGTAATTAAATTCATCTTTATTAGGCAAAGGCCGTATAATGGTTTCAGGAAGATAAAATGTATCCTGGGTCATCAATTGAATAAGGGAAAAATATTGTCCTTTAAGAGCTTTATTTATTACATATTCTTTCGGTCTGAATCCTAATGCTGAAAATTCTAAAGTATCTCCTTTATAGCATACTAAGCTAAATACCCCCAATGGACTTGTAACAACACCCCGATCCTGGTTTTTCACCAATACAGTTACATAAGGTACAGCACGCAGGCTGTCGGAAGTCATTATTACACCATCTATTTGTATAATATTATCCAAAATGCTATTCTGGGCATTAGCATTTATAGCCAAAAGGGAACTGCAGAAAAAAGCGAGGATATATGACCAGAATTTAAACCTCATGACATACAAATATACACGGTTTTTATACGCAGGAACTATTAAAATTTATTAAAAGTGAATGGTGAAATTACCAATGTTCCTATCTCATTTTCTTATACAAAGAAAGCGCCTTTAGCGTATTTTTGCAGTGGATTTCCGGCACTTTAACAAAGGTTTATATGATAACAAAAGAAACTGTATTGCATGCGTTAAGCCATGTGGAAGAACCTGATCTTGGTAAGGATCTGGTAACATTAAACATGGTGCATGATGTAGAGGTAGATGGCAAGAATGTTTCTTTCACAGTAGAATTAACAACACCTGCTTGCCCTCTAAAAGATATGATAAAAAAAGCATGTGTTAATGCTATACATCATCTGGTGGATAAGGAAGCGATAGTTACTGTAAATATGGATGCCAAAGTAAACAGCAACCGTAAGGATAATAAATCTGTTTTACCTGGTGTCAAAAATATAATTATGGTAGCATCAGGCAAAGGTGGTGTGGGTAAATCTACAGTTGCAGTAAACCTCGCTCTTGCTTTAGCGCAGGAAGGAGCAAGTGTCGGCTTGTTAGATGCAGATATATATGGTCCTTCCATTCCCATAATGCTTGGTTTGCGTGACGAACGTCCTAAGATGACCAATGTAAATGGGAAAGGTATGATTGTGCCGATGGAGCGTTTCGGTATCAAAACGATGTCTATAGGATTATTGATAGATGAAAAGCAGGCTGTGATATGGCGCGGTCCTATGGCGAGTTCAGCACTGAAACAATTTATATCAGAAGTATATTGGCAGGAGCTTGATTATCTCGTGATTGATTTACCACCTGGCACTGGTGATGTACACCTCACATTAGTACAAACAATACCTGTAACGGGTGCGGTAATTGTCTCTACCCCGCAAGCAGTAGCAGCGGCAGATGCCCGCAAGGCTATTATGATGTTTAAGCAACCACAGATCAATGTTCCTATTTTAGGAATAGTAGAAAATATGGCCTACTTCACTCCTGAAGAATTGCCCAATAATAAATACTATATTTTTGGTAAGGGGGGTGCAAGACAGATGGCAGAGCAGTTTGAATTACCATTTCTTGGAGAGATACCAATAGTGCAAAGCATACGTGAAGGTGGTGATAAAGGCATTCCGGCTATAGTAAATGATGAACCTGTTTCTAAAAATGCCTTCCTTGAAGTGGCTCGCAGAGTTGCTCAAAATATCGCGATCAGAAATGCCAATCTGGAACCCACAAAGGTGGTACAGTTCAGCTAGTTACTTTTGAGTTACCTGGCGACCTTCTCATTCCGGGCAAACAAATGGTAACTACCAGCAGGGCGCCGATCACATTCAGCCATAGAAAAGAAACTATATCGAGGTTGTAAAGTACTATAATGCATATCTCTGTTATGATAGCAGCTATGAATACTGTATTTGCTTTTACACTTTTCATGTAGAATGCCACAAGAAATATGCCGAGGATAGTACCGTAAAATAGAGACCCCAATACATTCACAGCCTCGATCAATGATCCCATTCGTGTTGCAAACATGGCAACGCCTATGCAAAATACACCCCAGCCTAATGTGTGCGCACGCCCCCACCAGAGCTCCTGGCTGGGAGTCAGTTTGGTTTTGCTATAGAGTAGTTGTATATCCATTAGCGAAGATGCAGTTAAAGAATTTAAGGCAGCAGAAATAGACCCCCAGGATGCCAGAAAAATGACTGCAAACAACAAACCTATTAATCCTTTCGGCAAAGAATTTTTTACAAAATAAAGAAAGATATAATTAGTATCAGTTGCATCCGAAGCGTAATGATTCTTATTGATAGCCTGTAATACATCATTTCGTAGGAGTTTCAAATGCTCTTGCGTTTGACGGAACTTCTGAAGTAACGGATCCAGGATCGTTTGATTGCCTTGTTTTCTTGCCTGTGCTATTGCTGAGGCTTGTGCTTCATATTGCTGATGCAATTGCTTGTAGTCTTTCTCAATGCCTGCTACCAACACAGGCTGATGCTCTTTTAATGAATTATAAGAAGCTTCATTAAAATAAAGTGGGGCCGGATGAAAACTGTAAAATGCAAATAATAAAGCACCGATCAGCAATATCAAAAATTGCATTGGTATTTTCACCAGGCCATTTATCAATAATCCCTGTTTGCTTGCACTATCATTTTTGGCGGTTATGTATCTGCCTACCTGGCTTTGATCTGTACCGAAGTAAGACAATGCAAGAAAAAAACCACCAATGATACCACTCCATATATTGTACTTATCTTTCCAGTTGAAGTTAGTGGTAATAACATTCAATTTCCCCGATCTCCCTGCAATAAATAATGCGTCTCCCATATTAACGCCTTTTGGTAATTGCTTTACTACCAAATATCCTGCTACTGCCATAGACATCATTATGATCAGGAACTGCAGTTTTTGCGTATGGGCTACAGCTTTAGCACCGCCGGTATAAGTATAAATAATAAGCAAGCCTCCCATCACCACATTGGTCACATAAATGTTCCATCCCATAATAGATGATAAAATAATGGATGGAGCATAAATGCTAATGCCCGTAGATAAACCTCTTGATAAAAGAAACAGAAATGAAGTAAGTAATCTTGTCTTCCTGTCAAACCTGTGTTCCAGGTATTCATAGGCAGTATATACATTCAGTCGCTGAAAAATTGGGATGAATGTGATACAAATCACCACCATTGCAATTGGCAACCCGAAATAGTATTGCACAAAGCGCATTCCATCTGTATATGCCTGCCCTGGGGCGGATAAAAATGTTACTGCGCTGGCCTGTGTGGCCATAATGCCTAACAGAACTATATACCAGGGCATCTTTCTGTCTGCCAGCAGATAGGACTGGGCGCTTACCTGTCCCCGCCCTTTATATACTCCATAGGTAACGATGGCTGCGAGGGTTACAAGCATTATGATCCAGTCCAGCTTGCTCATGACCAGTGTTGTGTAAACCAGTAATACAAGCAGATTTGCAGCAGCAATACCATAAGCACTACCATATACCAGATGCCCCAACGTATTTTGTTAGGCTGCATTATTTTCCAACGCTTAGCATATTCATTAACAATCGTATTGACCCTTTATTTCCTGCTGGCAACTGGCGGAAAAATGATAAGGAAGTGTATATATAATTGCCGCTTCCATATTTTGTGTATAGCGTACTCCCTTTCAATGGCTCTTCGCCTGTATCATTCATCTGGAATAATGGAGTATATCTATCATCCCATTTAGATGCAAAGTACAATCCACGTTCCTGTACCCAGCCTTTAAAATCATCATCAGTTATTTTATTCGGATAATTTAATATCCTGCTATCGGGATGCAGGAATGTAATTTTTGCATCTTCCTCTGTAACGCGTAAGGTAGAAAGAGTAAATGGATATGGACCAATTTTGGTGGTAGATAAATCCTGTAAAGTGTTATACTGCATCACCAATGTGCCGCCATTATGCACATATTGCAGCAATACAGGCAGCCAGTAAGACATCCGTTTTTCTACGTTCACCGCTCTCACACCTGTAATGATCGCATCATATTTTTTTAATCTGCTGGCAGAAACAAAATCACTTTCCTTCAGTACATCCACGTCCAGTCCTGCAAGTCTTAATAAAGTGGCAGTATAATCACCGGCGCCTTCTATATAGCCGATGCGCTTTACGGTGCATTTCCAGTTTTTGCGGAGCACTTTAGCGTATGGCATAGTGAAGTATTGTAAAGTAGGTATGTGATTGTATTGAATAAGGTTCAACGATTTATTATAGATATGCTTGCCTTCTGATAGTGTTGCTGTTAAATAAAAATCTCCCTTCCCAAAGGAAGCCACATCCTGTGCAGAATAATTGAGTTGAATGACAGTATCTTCATTTGTATATAGATTGATGCCCCTTATAGCTCTTGGGATATTATCATTCATGATCAAAAGGTCTGCGTTCTTTATATCTTTAAATGCCCGGATACGAATGCCTGTTTGTATCGAACCATCAGATTGTGTAATAAGTAATTTTGTTGTGAACTCAAGGACTGCTCCCGGCACTATACGTAATTGTTCAACCACATCGCCTTTCACCGGGTCCAGCTTTTTGTGAGATAAAGGCACAGGAACATAAAAAGACTCATCTCCGATTTTTAGCGTCAATACAGCATTCAGATTGTCTGGTGTTTCGGGCAATCCGAACAGCGTATCATCTGGGATGGAAAATAAGTCAGGATTGCTGCTGGGTTGCGACATCCAGTATGGCTCAGTAATCGGCGTGCTATCAGGGATGGTAATTGTATGTGCTATAGTGATGAGAGAATCATGATTAATGCTCATGTTCAACGTTGAGTCACTTTGTGGCCATTGTATATTGATAAGATCAACAGGAGTTTTTGATCGTGCTATAATGTGTAGGGAGAATGGCAATGTTTGTCCATCTATTGCTTGTGGCTGGTTGGTATATAACTCTGCAAGGAAACCTGCGCAATCAAGTATTATTTTATTTATTTCTTCCAGCTTTTCATTGCGCCAATAATCATCTTTTACTTCTTCTATTTTTTTGCGCACAGCCAGCAGCGCTGGTATGCTTTCATCAGGGTGCATAAAATCGTAATCTTCGAGTATTCCTTTTATATCGTCTCCTATATCTTTTCTTCCTACTCTGTTCCATGTTATATCTATTCCATCAAACAATGATTTTGTCATTGTATCTCCTTCAACTAATTTGAAGTATTCGGTTTGTATGCCCGGCACGCTTGGCGTGCCTGCCCCTTGGCTTTTATGAACGCTGCGACTCAATCCTGCTAATTCTCCCGAGCCCATTCCGAATGTAGGAAGGTATTCTCCTACAGTTATTTTTAATTGGTCTTCAGAAGTGGTATTGGCGCTTCCGAAATGGTAAGAATTAAACAACAGGCGTTTAGGCTGCCATGCAGAGTAATATTTTAGTTGCTCTGTAAATTGCGACTTATCTCCGGCATCCTTAAATGCATCTGCAGCAACAATTGCAGAGGCAGCATGCTGCCCATGGCCGGCCATGGCATTAGGAGGGAAACGGCATATCACCACATCTGGTCTGAATTTGCGTATTGCCCATACCGCATCAGATGTAAGTATGTGCTCATCCCAATGCTTGAATGTTTCCTGGTAATTTTTAGAAAATCCGAAATCAACAGCACGGGTAAAAAACTGTTCCGCACCATCTATCTTTCTTGCTTCCATAAGTTCGTGTGTGCGTATATATCCCAATGCAGCTCCTTGCTCACTCCCTAATATGTTTTGCCCGCCATCTCCACGCGTAAGAGATAAGTAAGCAGTATGTATATTTTTATCATTCACAAGCCACGCAAGTAACCTGGTGTTCTCGTCATCGGGATGTGCCGCGAAATAGAGCACATTTACTAAATGTCTGAGTTGAGATATTTCGTGATAGATTTTGCCGGATGGGGCAGGGCGCACTTGCTGTGCATAACCGGAGCTGGCTATAAATATTATTGCCAGCAGTAAGATGATTTTTCGCATAGTTTATTCAGAAAAATTAAACCCACAGCGTAAAGCACTGTGGGTGTAAATTTAAAGGCTTTACATTAATACTTATTTCAGAGATGCTATAAGTTTTTCATTGTTGTGCATATATTCTCCTTCAAAAGAGCTGCCCTTTGCAGTTTCCATCGATTTGTTGGCTGCGGCAATTGCTTCTTGCTTATGGCCAAGCTTGCTTTCGATACGTGCTTTCAGATACCACATATAGAAGGCTTTCG
The DNA here is from genome assembly GCA_035606335.1 of Flavipsychrobacter sp. Taxonomy (GTDB): domain Bacteria; phylum Bacteroidota; class Bacteroidia; order Chitinophagales; family Chitinophagaceae; genus DATNFP01. The sequence goes on from DATNFP010000161.1 coordinate 9,057, forward strand.
GATTGTCTGTTAATGCCTTGTCCACATACATATTAGCTTTATCCAGGTTCTGGTTTGTTTCATAATAATAATTAGCGGCCTGAAAATAAGGTATTGATGGGTTATTGATAGCTTTATCAATCGAGGCATTAATGTGGTCTTCATTATGTGCTACAATGGGAATTTCAATTTTTGTTTTTTCCCACATCAGTTCCAGCTTGCAGGTAGTATAAGTAATGCTGGCAATGTCCATTGTAAATGTCTGGTATGTCTTATCATTCATTACTGGTTTTATCTTAAACCGCGCTACGTCGTCTGCGGTGTTGTAGCCATCTGCTCCCCAATTTCCGGTTCCTTTGTTGAGGATAACTTCCCATTCTGTTTTGCCGGGGATGGTATATAAAGCATATTCACCTTCTTTCACCATTTGGCCGCCTATTTCAAGGTCTTCTCCTATTTTTATTTTAGTAGCAGCATTGGCACCTGTACGCCAAACTTTATCGTATGGTACTACATCGCCAAATACCTTTCGCCCACGCATGGATGGTCTGCTATAAGAGATTTCAATGCTTGATGTCGAAAAGTCTTGTGTTAGTTTTGCGGTAGGACTTAATGCAGGCAACTTTAATGGTTGTTGCGCATTCGTTACTGTCGCTGTGGCAAGAAATAATAGCGAGAATAAAATATTTTTCATATCGTAGTAAGTTAGTTTGCGTGCAAATTAACGGTATCAGGCTATTTATCGAAATATAATTATTTGTAGTATAAATATTCACATAGTAGTAAATAAGTAAAAAGAATAGCGAACTTAGCACGCCAAAAGAAAAGGTAATGAATCGTAGCCTGCTTATTAACGAAATAAAAAGCAAGAAATCTGTTTTATGCGTAGGTCTGGACACAGATATAGAAAAAATACCGTCTCATTTACTTTCACATGAAGACCCGGTTTTTGCCTTCAATAAAGCAATAATAGACGTAACAAAAGATTATGCTGTTGCTTATAAAATTAATACGGCCTTTTATGAATCGCAGGGTATAAAAGGGTGGATTAGCCTTAACAAAACGCTGGAATATATTCCTGATAATATTTTTACAATTGCTGATGCCAAACGTGGTGACATTGGTAATACTGCTGAGCATTATGCCCGTACTTTTTTTAACACCTATCCATTTGATAGCATAACTGTAGCGCCATATATGGGAAGGGATAGTGTAAGCCCTTTCTTAATATTCCCGGACAAATGGGCAATAGTTCTTGGACTTACGTCCAATGCGGGCAGCGCCGATTTCCAGCTACAGCAATGCGGAGATGAATTGCTTTACGAAAAAGTATTGCATACAGTCGCAGGGTGGGGTACCACAGAAAACCTGATGTTTGTAATAGGTGCTACAAGAAAAGAACAATTACAGCGCATACGTTCGTTACTGCCTGATCATTTTTTCCTTATCCCTGGAGTAGGCGCGCAGGGAGGAGATGTAGCTACTGTTTGTGAAAATACAATGAATAAAGATGCCGGCATACTGATCAATGTATCACGCGGGATAATATTCGTTGGCAACGGTCCGGATTTTGCTACCTACGCAGGCAAAGCCGCTAAAGAATACCAACAACAAATGGCTGCATTTTTATAACTACAAAAACCTAAAATATGAATGAGGCCCTATTACAGTTCATTTGGCAATTCAGCTTATACAAACCCGGTAATCTTTTTACATCTGATGGGGAGTCTGTCACCATCATATTCCCGGGGAAACGTAATACCAACGCAGGCCCGGATTTTACTGAGGCACGTGTGAAAATTGCTGATACAATACTGGTAGGTAATGTAGAATTGCATATAAATAGCAGCGATTGGGCTAAACATGGCCATAAAGATGATCCGGCCTATCACAACCTTATTTTGCATGTTGTTTTTAATAATGATATGGATAAAGTAGCCGGTAATCTACCTGTTCTGGAACTGGCATCTCATATACCTGCTTACGTTATTACTCATTACAACGATTTGATCCGGGGCACACATTCCATACCGTGCGCGTCTCAGCTTAGCACTATAAAGGACATTGTGAGGGAAGGCTGGCTTAGCCGCTTGCTTGCTGAGCGTTGGGAAGAAAAGCTTGGAGAATGGAAAGATCTGCTTGATAATTCAAAAGATGATTGGCGTAACCTGCTTTATTGGCGCATGGCAGCTAATTTTGGCTTTAAAGTAAATGCCACTCCTTTCCTGATGCTGGCCCAATCTTTACCTCTGAATGTTTTAGCAAAACATCGTGAAAATATAATCCAGCTCGAAGCGCTCTTATTTGGACAGGCCGGCATGCTAAACAAGGATTTTGAAGATGAATACGCGGGAACGCTAAAAGTAGAATATGGCTACTTAAGACAGAAGTATAAGCTATCTCCTATTCCTGTGCACCAATGGAAATTTATGCGTTTGAGGCCTGCGAATTTTCCAACGATCCGTATTGCCCAATTTGCAGCATTGATTCAAAAGTCTGTCCATTTGTTTTCACAGATAATAGAGACACATTCTATAAAAGAAATAACTCCCCTGCTAAGCGTATCAGCAAGTGAATACTGGAATACTCACTTTCGCTTTGATGAGCTGCAAAAACGTTCCTCTGAAAAGCATTTAGGCACTGATTCTATTCATAATATCATTATCAATACTATTGCGCCTATTCAATTCCTGTATGCACAAAAGCAAGGTGAGGCAATACAACAGGAGAAAGCATTACAATTACTTGATAGCGTACCTGCCGAGGAAAATAACATAATAAGACTATGGGCAGAAAATAACTGGAAAGCCAACAATGCTTCCCAATCTCAATCGCTGTTACAGCTTTATAACAATTATTGCTCTTCAAGGCGTTGCCTGGAATGTTCTATAGGCCTGAATATTATAAGATCAAGGCCATAAAAATGTCAGGGTTTGCTTTATATCTGGATGAAGACTTTTAGCTACGGGGCAGTGTA